>JBHAEP010000053.1:0-17907 GCA_041855665.1 Nanosynbacteraceae bacterium | reverse complement strand
CTCAATATTTGGCGAAATTCTTTTACAAACAAATTAGCCTTTCCGGATCCGACCCTTTCAGTTAAGCTCGGAAAAGCTGCATTTGATATAGCAACCCCGATTAGATTAATAGGCATCATATGTAAAGTTATAGCCTGATTGTATGCACGAATACTCCCCTCGGCCATTCGACTAGCTAGGTTAGTTTCAGCAATATTGACGATGTAGTCAATACCCTGATCAACAGATCTGGCAGGTAAAAGAGACAGGACTTTTTTAAAGCCTTTATTTTTCCAGTAGATCTTAAACCTGTAGTCAAAGCCAAGGCCAATTAACCCAATAGCACTAACCAAAAGCTGCATCATCGCACCAAGTACGACACCTAGAGCCACACCCATGACGCCGCCCTCAAAGACCTGCCAGCCAAAGATATTTATCCCACCTGTGAAAAATAATGTTCCGATAATAATTCCCGTACTATAGATTGCTGGCGCCAAGGCGTAAAATGCAAAACGCCCCAGAGCCTGCTGCATACTGGCAATAACAGTGGCTATAGCAAAAAGAAATGGGTTAACTGCAATAACCCTCATCATGCTCGCAGCTAAAGCAAGACCGGATTCACTAAGCCCTGGAGCAATGAAGTATTTCAAAAGTGGCTCGGCAAAAATCATCATCAAAATTGATGCCACTAAGGTAACAAGAGCCATTAAATTCAAAATACTTGTACCAATTTCCCAGGCAGATTTTTTATTACCCTTAGACATTCGAGCATTAAAAACTGGAATAAACGTCACACTTAGAGCACCAGACACCAAAATCATAAACATAAAATCTGGGACGATAAAGGCAGCAGTAAAAGCATCGAGGGCAACTTTATATCCCTGAATTCCAGCTTCAGGATTAGGTAAATAAGCACTATTCAAAAGCCTCTCTCGAAGCACACCTAAAAGACTGGCTAAAAGCATCGAGCCAGACAGCAGGATAGCGGCTGATTTAACACTCAGCCGCTTATTAAATTTCGCTACTGCAGATCGAAATTTATTCATCCCACCTATCCAATTTATTTATGAAGAACAACTTCTTCAGGTAGCACTACACCCTCAAGAACTTCATTAACTACATCTTCTTCAATAGTTTCATCTTGAAGCAGGCGCTCAGCCAAGGCATCTAGATACTTTCGGTTTTTCAAAATAACAACTTCAGCACGATACGCAGCTTCTTTTATCAAAGCTTCGACTTCTTCATCAATAATCTTTGCTGTGGCGTCAGAGTATGGTCGCTCATGAGTAATTTTATCAAAAACCATACCACCGTTATCTTCATGGAAGACTTGATCGCGCAATTTCTTACCCATTCCTTGCTCGATAACCATATCTCGAGCAATTTCAGTAGCCTTTCGAAGATCACTTCCAGCACCAGTAGTAATACCATCTTCGCCATAAAGAATTTTTTCAGCAATTCGACCACCCATAGCGCGCGCTAAAATATCTTTAAATTCGTAAACACTAGTATAACTCTTGTCTTCTGGTGGAAGGAACCAGGTAACGCCGCCAGTTCCTCCACGAGGAATTATCGTAACCTTGTGAACTGGATCTGAGTCTGGCAGAACATGACCAACAATTGCATGACCAGCTTCATGATAAGCAGTTAGTTCCTTTTCTTTCTCATTCATAACCTTGGCTTTTCGCTCCGGTCCAATGGCAACCTTTTCAAAAGCTTCAGTGATATCAGCATTACTAATCTTTTTAGCATTACGTCGCGCCGCAATAATCGCTGCTTCGTTTGCGATATTAGCAAGGTCAGCACCGCTTGAACCAGCAGTTTTAGCAGCGAGTTTATCAAGATTTACATCTTCCTCGGCAGGTTTATTCTTGAAGTGAACTTTCAAAATAGCTTCTCGATCCTGACGCTCTGGAAGTGTAATATTTGTTCGACGATCAAATCGACCTGGTCGAAGAAGTGCTGGGTCAAGTACATCAGCACGGTTTGTAGCAGCTAAAACAATAACATTTGTACCCGTTTCAAATCCATCCATCTCAACCAAAATCTGGTTCAATGTCTGTTCGCGTTCATCGTGTCCGCCACCCATACCAGAGCCACGCTTACGACCAACCGCGTCAATCTCGTCGATAAAGATAATTGCTGGAGAATTCTTCTTTGCCTTTGCAAACAAATCACGAACCCTAGACGCACCAACACCAACAAACATTTCTACGAATTCAGAACCAGAGATAGAAAAGAACGGCACATTAGCTTCGCCAGCTACAGCCCTAGCTAGCATCGTTTTACCTGTACCAGGATGACCTACAAGCAGAACGCCCTTTGGAATTTTTGCCCCAAGCTCCTGATATTTTTTAGGATGCTTCAGAAAATCAACGACCTCTTCCAAATCTTGCTTAGCAGCTTCATTTCCAGCTATATCAGAAAATAAAACCTTCTCTTTATCAATACCGTAAAGTTTAGCTTTACTCTTACCAAATCCCATAGCCTGATTATTTTGCCCCTGTGCCTGTCGCATCATAAACATAAAGAATCCAATAATCAAAATCACCGGAATCAACATAATAGCCAGATTCCAAAGAGTCTGATTGGTTTCAGCTGGAGCACTATCAGAAAGAACTTTTTTAGCTTCATCATTTAGCACATTATCCTTCAAAAGAGTGCTAACTCCGCCCTGAATATAAGACTTCTCTGTTGGCTTTTCTTGATCTTTTACTGTAATTTTAAGCTCACTACCTGAACCTTGAATTTTAGAAATTTCACCCTTATTAGCACGTGAGATAACGTCAGATATTGCAACTTCCTTTAGATTGTTTTGTGGCATCAAAGCCGCAAAAGCTATAAATCCACCAAAAATAACAATCGCCCAAAAAAGCGTATATCGCGCAATATTGCCCGGTTTCTTTGGCGCTTTCTTCGGCGCCCTCAATTTCTTTGCCATATTCCCCGTATTCCTTTCATTAACTATGGTCATCAACTTTCATAAAACAATAGTTCATTTAATGATTTATGAAATCCTATCAATTATTAATTATACCATTTTTTACATTAATTGAGTAAGGGTGATTTAAAGATTTTATCTAAATTTCACAAAAAGTAGCCTGCCACCGTCTTTCGTCGCGTGAAATTCAATACTAGACCCAATTTGACAAATCCGACCTGGAGCTAAAGTTTTGATTGCCATAATTCCGCGCTCAAGCTGATCAGACAAAAGAGAAATGCCAAATTTATCAAGCACAGTCGAATATAAAACCTCTTCCGCCACCTTAAAATCAACCATAGTATACCAATATCTATCTACTTGCAAACTAGCGAAATTATCAATTTCGTCCTCTATTATTTCTTTTAATTGACGCTGTTTTTTCCATAGATCTATTATTTTAATCTTATCTTCTTTGGATAATTTATCTTTCAATTTACTACGAATACGATTTCTAGCATATTTATCGCTAGAGTTTGTGCTATCTTCTCGCCAAGAAAGATGATGCCAAGCCGCGTAATCTTCAAGATCAGACTTAAAATAATCCACTAGAGGACGACGAATCCTAGGGTTGCTCATTACAGCCAAGCCTCGCCATCGCACTCCACGCTCTATGTTTAATGCTATAGTTTCAATAACATCATCGCCATGATGCGCCGTAAAAATCACACCGTCGTATTTAGCAGCCAAAGACTCCAAAAAATTATAACGAACATCCCTAGCCTCCTCCTCGCTAGCATCCGGGCCAAGATTTGCTTCGTAAAGCTCAAAAATCGCACCATACTTCCTAGCCAAATCATGAACAAATTCAGCGTCCTTACTTGAATCTGGACGCATACCGTGATCAACATGAGCTACTACAATATCAGAATTAGTAGTCCTAGAAATCATATCTAAAAGAACTACCGAGTCAATCCCACCACTGACTGCTATAATCAATTTCATGTGATTTTATTATATCACTTATGCTTAATAAAAAACTAGCCCCGAGATATCAGGGCTAGCAAAAATGAATCGGAAGAGTGTTTTAGAAAGTTTTATTTATTATTTTTCATACCTCGGCCACCAAGCAAATATGCATATTCTTCACTAATGCCTTGCTCTTTTAGCCAATTTGTTAATTCTTGCTTTTTAGCCTCACGATTGGCAGATTTAGTGCTTTTATCGGATTCAGTGGTGGAGCCTGACTCCTTGTTTGCCTTAGCCTGTTCGCGTTCTTTTTGAAGCTCTGATCGCTTCTGGGTGATTTTATCAGCCTGTTCCTGTGTCAATTTTCCGCTAGAAACCAAGCTAGAAATCTCATCCTTGATCTTTTGCTCCCGCTCGGCCTGACGAGCGCTTCTGTCTTCGTCAAGAACTTTCTGAACCTCATCTTTATTGAGGTTAAATTTACTCGCCAGAGTCTCTGCTAGAGAAGTTCTTTGCTCGCTACTCCCGCTATTTGCTGTAGCGTAGGCCGTTGTCGCGATTCCAGCCGTACCTATTGCAGCCACGGCGCCGGCAATTGCTAAAGTTTTTTTCATTTTCCCCTTTCTGTTCAGATTTTAAAACTACCGAACATTCTTAATTTACAGAAAAAATCTTTAATTTTTCTTAAAAACTAAAACCATCAGGGTCTAGAAATCTAAAAAAAAATATGATAGAATAAAATCATTGTGGCACCATAGCTCAGCTGGTTAGAGCGCAGGACTCATAAGCCTGAGGTCGGTAGTTCAAGCCTACCTGGTGCTACCAAGAAATTATCATCGGTCGAAAATCGGCCGATTTTTTATTTAAAATATAAAACCCCGCGATTGATTTTCACGGGGCTAATTTTATATAGAGCGTTTGTTTTGTCTTCGAATGATAATTTTTGCCATAAGTCCAGAAGCAAAATAAATTAACGATAGACTGATTAAGTTTGATACCAAAAAGGTCAAAATACCAACCTTCTGGACTAAAGCAAACGGCGTTTCGCCAATCCAAATATTATTGAAAACTTGAACAGTAAAGCCTGCAAAAATAGCACCAAAAGCGTAAACCCTAGCTGCCATCCATCCGACTTGGCTATCTTTTAACTTTGGCAGTTCTCTACGAACCCAAGCAATAGAAGCCATCATTAAACCAAACCACAAAACAACCTTTGCAATAGTTCCAGCAAACTCAACCTTTGATATATAAGCCCCTTCTTCGGTAGACTGAATATCCTGAATTTTCTGTTGCCGTTGCCTTAGGCTTTCCGCAGGATTGCTGGTGTCGACTGGCTCTAGGACTAGCCTTTGTATCTCCAAAGATTTCTCTTTATGAGATGATGTTGGGTTGGTAGCTACAACCACCAACCCGTTAAATACCAAAGTAATTAAGAAAGCCTTTGCAGAAATATTACAAATTGTCAGAAAATTTTTACTCATTACTCTAGATTATACACTACTGTCGCTTTTTGCGAATAAACAAAAACCATATTAGGCTAAATATTACCGCAAAACCAGCCACAAAACCACCAATAATCCACGCTAGATTCACGCCATTATTCGTAGCTACTCCAGTGTTTGGCGTCTCGAGATTGTTTAAAGGCACTTGCTCGACAACTTTTATCTCTGGCTGATCCGCCACGTCAGAAGCTTTTTTCACATAGACAATCTTCTGTAAATTCATTTCACCACCCAATATAACGGTAAATGGAGCTGGAGTGATATAGCCTTCTATCTCTGGAGGAGTAATTGTAATAGCCTGGCCAATCCTATAATAAGCCGCAGAAACTTGATCTGGAGTTGTAAATCCATCTTCAGTCGGCGTATAACCCTGAAGATAAGCCCCGTCAGCCTTTTCTCCAGAAACAGTTATCGATTGTTTCACCGACACTCCGCTTTCATTTACATACTGAAGTTGGAGCTGAGCTGGATTGATAATGTAGCCGCGACAGCGGAATGGAGCCTCTGGATTTTCATTGCCTAAAGGTGGCGCAAGGTACGAAGACATGTTTTCACAAATTACATTATCAGAAATCTTGTCTGGATTTGACGGGTCTTTGGTGAATATTTGAGTTAAGATTGAAGTTCCAGATACTGCGGCATTCTCGGCAGTTCTAATATTAAATCCACCATACACGCCACCATTGCTATTAAATTTACCAGCAAATTGATTCTCGAATCCATACGATTCATTCTCTAGCGACTTAATCCCAGCGCCAAGATAAACCCTCTCAATATGGTTCTCGTGAAAATAACCTAGCCTAGTAACACTATCTGGAACTCTTAATTCTTTTAGGCTATTACCAATAAAATCTGAAGCAATATATGTAACACCATCTGCAATATTTAATTCTTTGATGTTGTTGTAGCTCAAATTTTGATTCCAGTCAGGAGTGGAGGTGTAGAAGTTATATTTAAAATCAAACTTCTCAATCTGATTACTCATAAAAGCACTGTCTAAGGCATTTATATAGATTTCATCTTGACCATCTTGATCCGCGTCATAGGCGTATTCTAGACTCTTCGGTAGATTAATCTCCTTTAAGTTATTAGCAAAAAATGCAGACTCACCTATATGCGTAATACCTTCAGGAATTACTACAGAATTAATCTTAAATTCTGCATCTTCTTTAATGAATCTAGGCCAACCTTGACTACGCATCAAGAAGTTAAATGCATGAGAATTTATTATGGTTACTTTTTTGCCGTTCACTTCGCTTGGAATATTAACATCCTTCGGACACTGAGGCTTCGTGCGGTCCATGTCAGGATAAGGCAAATATTGAGTTAGATATATTTCAGTAGCTAGAGGGTCATCCAAACCATAAAACTCAAAACACCCAGCAGGAATTCCATTATACAAAACTGGCTGACTAGCTTCGGCAATTGGAGGAGTAGGAGGATTTGCCGCCGCAATCGCCGCTGTAATAGTCTGATTTGACTTTATAATTACACCGTTATCACATCCTCGATATACATAATCTTCAAAAATAGCAAAGCTATTACAGTTTGTGTACGAACCAGTATCCATAGAAACAATTTCAGTATATGAATTCTCCGAAAAATCACGCTTAGCTAGAGTATTTCGAGATTGCTGCAAGCCATAAACACCATCATCATATGTTTTTATCCTAGATATCGAAGTGATACTAACACCGCTGACACTAGTAGAAATCCTAGGTCCATTATCTCGAACTAGCGCTCGTGGTCCATATATCTGATTGTCGTGTAAATCGATATTTCCGTAATTGCCAGATAAACCATTCTCACCGATAATCGGAGCCCCGGAATCTTTATTAAACACGGCCTTGTCTGTATAAACTTTACCGTCCTTAACGCCTACGGCATAATACCTAGCAAAATCACCGTTATGAGCCCCTTCAACTAAAACACTCCAGTTCTGGCCAGCATCTGTAGATTTATAAATTACAGCCGTGCCAGTTCTTGTTCCGTCAGGCTGGTAATATGTTTTTGATCCAACAGCATAGCGATCATTTCCATCAACCCACACATCAAAAAGGTGAATAGAATCTGGCACTCGGACAAATTTCCACTCTCCAGTTTCATTTGTTAGATATCCGGCATAGTTATTACGGTTCTGCTGATATGCATTTTTGTCAGACGGATCAGTTGTAGCCACATAGAATTTATCATTAAAAATCCGCACACCTTCGATAGCTTCAGACCCTAGAAAATAATTAACCTGACTCCATTCTTTGGTGTGAACATTTAGCGGCACCACTCCGACACGACCAGCCTCTACACCAAAACTGTCGGTATTATCATTCCAATCGCCATATCCAGCCACCAAAGTTCCATTGGAATCAATATTTATATCCGATATTCTCTGACCCCGAGGGCAAAAGTCGCGACCATCCGTACAGAAAAATTGTCCGTTGTAATAATTTTTTGAAGTTTTATCAAAACCAGACTGACTTGCATATGGATGAATAGCAAATTCCGAAAAAGTCATTTGACCTAAATTCGCAGCTTCAGCTGGCTTTTGATTATTCAAAATAAATGAAATTGAAAAAATTACACCCAAAGCAGCCAAAAACAACACTGCATATAGATAAATCTTGCTAGACTTAATCTTAAGTCCGTACATAAACACCCCCTGATTTAGTTTTTGTTTCACACTATTAACTACCTCTATATTAACATGCTTATGATTAAAAATAAACCCCTTTTAAAAGAGGTTTATTAAGTAAAATTAGAGATATTATCTCTTTCGCAAGATGTAATAAATCACACCAAAAGCAGCTACGCCGATAACACCCAGACCAGCGAAAGGAATCGTTTTATTTTTCAAACCAGTATTTGGAGTTTTAACATTCGTCTGGGTTGCACTATCGACTAACGGAACTTCATTTGCAGTCTCTACATTCTTTTTGTAAACAAAAGTAAAGATATTTTTACTAGCATCAAGGCGGAGCTCCCTATCCTGAGACTGCTCAAGAGCCGTATATCCAGCTATTTCCTTGGCATTTACTGTCATATTGTAGCCAGTGAAATAGCTTACATAGGTCAAATCGTCCAAAGTCATCTGGTCGCGACCAATGTGATCTCGAAGAGCTTTCATGCTATATGCTACATTCGCATTGTCCCGACTGGCAAAAGTTTCACTTGGCGCGAGTTCATTTCCTTGCTCATCAACATAGCGATAGGTTACAGAGGTAGGGCCAACTATTGCAGCGAAGGCAGAAGACCTATCTGACGCCCCGTATAAAGCATCCTCTCCGCTATCGTCGCGCCCGCCATTAAAACTCAACTGGCAATATCTAGAGTTTATAGGATAGTCATTTTCATTTTGAATGTTAACCTTCATGATCAATGCACTGTTTTGAAGACTAGGGTCAAACCATATGCCGTTTTTCTCGCTGCTAGCCACCCCGTAAAGTTTACATAAACTTGCATAACTCTCATCAATACTAGATGTATTCATTTTATAAGCAAGAGTAATTTCCTTTATGCTGTTGCTGTAATATTCAGCATATGCAGCTCCAGGAAAATCGCTAAAAATAGTATCTCTACCTTCTATTATAAGGTGCTCTATACTTGCATTATTAAAAGCATTTACGTCTACTTTTTCTACGGAGGCAGGAATAGTTAGTGTTTTTAGATTGTATGCATGATAAAACGCTCTGATTTCTATAGTTTTTAAACTAGCAGGAAGCACAATCTCTTCCACTGGGGACTGAGTAAAAGATGCCACGCCTAAATTAGTAATAGAATTATCGTTGAAAACAACTTTCTTGACGCCTATATTAACTGGAGCGCTAAATAGATCATTAGAGTCTATAGAAAACGCCCCATACCCAACACTTCTCAGACTAGCTGGAAGCTGAACTTCATTTATTAAGGGTTTATTAGTTGTTTTAACTGAAAAAGAATCAGGCAATAATGTATGTATGGTTTCAGGGACTTTGACAATATTCAGATCTTTGCTTCTCTTGAAGCTTATAAACCCGGCCGATAAACTTCCATTCAACTCCACTCCAATATTATCTGGAATCACCAAATCAGCTGGACATTCTGGCTGACTAGGGTTTCCATTTTCATAATCCTGATAGTATATAGCCTTTAGTTGCCCGTTTACAATTTCCCTAAAAAAACACGCATCCGGCGCAGGACTAGCTGCTTCGACAGTTTGATTGCGGTAATTTTGACCCACCAAAACTCCACCAATTACTGTAGCCACAATTAAACTAAATAAACCAATCCTTGATTTCCTTTTTATTTTCACCAAATTCTCCTTTTTATTTTTGCCACCTCGGGCGCATTTATACCGAAATTATAACGCTTTAGCTTTCAATGGTCAAGTTTTTCAAAAAATACTTGGCATCAAAATTTTTATGCTATAATTTAAACATAAACGAATTTATAAATAAAAATGTATATATTAGAATCTTTAGCAATAATTTCCCTAGCAGCGCTCATACACGCCACTTTTCAGCTTAGCGTCAGTGTGCTTACTCTAATGAGTGGCCACGCAATAGGTTCACGAGCTAAACATTCTAGGCTTTTGAAACTTTCTTGGAATTTTATTTTTGGAGTTGCGGTTAGTACAGTTTTATTACTCGCAACTGCTGTATTTATTACTACAAATACCCTAAAAGGTATCCCTGAATCACTTTTATGGGCTGGACTATCTGGCTTGGTGATAGGTCTTGGTATAGCAGTAGGATTATTCTACTATCGATGGTCAAGCCCAGGAACAACACTGTGGCTGCCTAGGTCACTGGCTAGATATTTATCATCTCGAGCTAGAAAAACTAAACAGAGTGCCGAAAGTTTCGCTCTTGGAATTGTTACTATATTCCTAGAGATTATCTTTGTTTTACCGCCAATCTTCATCGCAGGACTAACCATATCTCACCTAGAGAACATGTGGCAATTATTCGCCGTATTGCTATATCTAGTAATATCTCTAATGCCTCTTTTAATACTCGGAATTCTAATAGGAGGAGGCAAAAGTCCTAGCCGAATTCAAGCTTGGCGTGAAAAAAATAAACTATTCCTACAGTTTACTGCCTGTGCAGGGCTAATGATATTAGGTATTTACCTTTATATTAGCCACGTTACAGCAACTGAAGTGGTCCCAATAGTGCAAGATCTAGGAGGTTTCAATGGTTAATGTTGACATTATTAAACGCGACGGAAAAACAATCGAGAAATTTTCAGCCGAAAAACTTCAGTCTAGCATTGAGATGGCCTGCCTAAGTGTACGTACACCAGTGGCTCAAGCGCAAGAAATTGCCCATACTGTAACTCAATCAGTCATCGACTGGCTAAAGCAGCGCAGCGATGTGACCTCTGACGACCTACGTCGCACAGCAACTAGAAGCCTTGAACAACAGCACCCAGAGGCGGCTTATCTTTACAAAAACCACCATCACATGATTTAGGAGTTTATATGTCGAAAAAAACAAACAATTACAACTATGATTTAATCGTGATCGGTAGCGGCGCCGGCGGTTCTGCTGCAGCGACTATTGCTGCTCAAAAAGGTAAACGAGTCGCCATCATCGAACAAGAAACTTTTGGCGGAGAATCTCCAAACTGGGGGGACGTCCCTACAAAATCACTCCTACACGCCGCTCACATATATAGTCAAGCTAAGGATGGAGAACGTTTCGGTATTCGACCTTCAATGCTCGGATATAATTTTCATGCGCTCCAAAATTGGAAAAATCTTGCAATAAAGCGAACTGGAGCTGGCGGAAATCAGAAATATTACCAGAACCACGGAATAACAACAATAAAAGGACGAGCACACTTCATAAGCCCTCAAGAAATAAGTGTCAGCAAGCGTCACATTTCATCTGAAAAGTTCTTAATAGCCACTGGATCAACCTGGGAAAATCCAAATATAGTAGGAATAGAAACTATTCAGCACTACACCCCAAAAACCATCCTAAGTCTCACCCGTCCGCCAAAATCGCTATGCGTGATTGGAAGCGACTCAACAGCTATCGAGCTAGCTCAACTTTATGCTATTTTCGGAACAAAAGTTTGCATTTTCGAGATTGCCGGAAGAATATTGCCGAAAGAAGATTCTGAAGTTAGTCAAATGATGCATCGCGTACTCACAGATCAGTACGGCATCACAATCTTCACAAGCAGTAAAGTTGTTCATGTTCAAAAAGACAGCCTCAATAAACGCATAACCTACATTCGCGGAGGCCAAGAACACTCCATAAAAGTCAACGAATTACTAGTAACCACTGAACGTCAACCTATGGTTGATATTGGACTAGAAAACGCGGGCGTAGATTATTCTCCGAAAGGAATTGAGGTTAATAATTTTCTACAAACAACCAATAAAAATATATTCGCAGCGGGAGATGTCCTGGGGCGTGATTCTTTGACTCATTCCGCACTACTAGAAAGTCGTGTCGCCGTACACAATATGTATAGCCGCAACAAAATAACCCCAGACTACACAGGAACGCCTAGAGCAACCTTCACATTCCCTGGAATTGCATCAGTTGGATTATCCGAAGACGACTGTCGACGCCGAGACTTAAATTTCAAAACAGGATTAGCACCACTTTCAATGGTTGGGCGCAGTAATACTAGCGATTTTAAAGATGGCTTTGTAAAAATTATTACAGACAATAAAAACGCAGTCATAGGCGCAACAATAATAGCTCCTCATGCCGGTGAAATGATTCACGAACTTGCTTTAGCAATAAAACACAGCTTAACGGCCGCAGACATCGCCAACACTCCTCACGCCTTCCTAACGTGGAGTGAGGCCATTCGCATAGCTGCCTCAAAAATAAAATAAACCAATCGCTCCAGATTTAAGGAGCGATTTTTAAAATACAACCTAATCAAAAAAGGCTCCGAAAAAATTCGAAGACTTTCTTGGTTGCGGGAGCAGGATTTGAACCTACGACCTTCGGGTTATGAGCCCGACGAGCTACCAGACTGCTCCATCCCGCGGTACTTTTTAAAGTATAACAAAAAACTATTTATCTTGCAAGCTTTTTGCGTTCCCTCCAAAAAGGAAGTTCATCCATTGCTCAAAATTACTCTGTTTTTTAGCTGGCACAACACCTGTAGTGTTCGCTTTTTCACCTCTTTTGGTAGCTTCTGCTGTATTTTCCGGCAATATAACTACAGTCTCCCCAGGCAAGGCCAGATTCAAGCGTCGCTTCACCTCCATTTCCTGGTATTCTTCGCTTTTATAATATTCAGCCGCCAAAGATTCGCGCCGAGATGCAATTTTAAGAAGCTCTTCTTCTTGAAGCTTTTGATCAACCTGCCGCTGCAAACGATAATTTCTCTCCATAGCCTGAACAGAACCCCAAGCCCAACCAATGGCTAAAATTGCACCCACGACCATCACGACATTCTGCAAGGTTAAATAGTGGTGCGTAAAATGAAAATACCAGCGTCTAAGTTGTTGTTTTGTAAACATAAGTATATTACTAGTGTAGCATGATTGTTTTTTGTATGGTATACTGAAATAGTCGTACAGACAATGGGGCTGTAGCTCATCGGTTAGAGCAGGCGGCTCATAACCACTTGGTAGTAGGTTCGATTCCTACCAGCCCCACCAGAAAGAAAATTATAATCCCCATAATGGGGATTTTTTATTTCAACAACCAATCATTAAATCTAGATTAATTATATTTATACCTGTAAGCACGCCTGCGATTTTCAGCAGCCCGAAGTCTCCTGCCAAAAATTGTACTTTTGCCATTTTTTACAGTATATTTTCTGGATAGCTGATTACCCTCATTTGCATAAACATAGTATTCATTAATCAATTTCCCATAATCGTCAAACTCTTGTTCAGTTTTATAATGATGAGCATTTTTTTCGTTTATGAGACTAGGTAATCTCGAAAAATCATTGGCAGATCTTTGACGCCTAGCAAGCAAATAGTCATCCCATTGCTCGCTACTAGCTGGAACACCTAGATCGCTGCTATCTTGGCCAGCGTGATTCTCTTTGTGGTAATCATCAACTTCGTCTTCAGAAATAGATACAGAGGCTTCACGAATAGCCTTATCGCCAATCTTCTGCTCAACACCAACATCAATAGTTCTTTTTAATTCTAGTCCGGGTATTGGCATATTGCCAGTTTTAGGGTCTGGATCTTCGGTAACTTCTTCGCTCAAATTAATCGCAAACTCAATTTTTTCTACAGGATCATTATTAGATTGATGATAAACTTCATGATCTTGCGGCGGTAGAAATTCTTTTCGCTTCATATAATATCCTTTGAAAAGTATTATAAAACAAAAAACCCCTCGGTGTGAAGAGCTAGAGTAAGACGGGGACAAGTCCATTCATATCCAGCTCTTCGATAATGCGAGAGAGGGGTATTTTTTGGCACCTGTTTGTTTGATATTATTATATATCCAAACACAAGCGCTTTGCAATAGTTTTTTACTTTTTCTTTGAAATTGTTAGGAATCCGTTGCGTGGATTTTCTTTTACAACACTTCCTTCAGGTAGATCACAAGGTTCACCCTTATCGTTCTTTTCAGCTTTCGCGAAGAAGTAAATAGTCTGTGGCTTACCACCACGTAGAGTAACTTCAGATTTATGCAAGTAATAAGTAATTCCCTTTGAGTTTGTTTGGCTGTATGCCATAGGTGTTATTCCCTCCTTTAAACTGTTACACTGTAAGCGTATACCTTATAGCTAACACTTGTCAACACCTTAAACGCTTTTATAGTGTTTTTTTAGTAAAATCCTAAGCACTACTAAACCTATCAAACGCGCCACTATCATGACCAATATAATAAAACAAACCAATAAACTAAAGCCAGCGAAATCCGGCGTCCAAGCAGGTGAAACAAACCTATAATAATACAGGTCTGGGTTAGGCAAGTCGTAACTATC
Source organism: Nanosynbacteraceae bacterium (assembly GCA_041855665.1). Classification (GTDB taxonomy): domain Bacteria; phylum Patescibacteriota; class Saccharimonadia; order Saccharimonadales; family Saccharimonadaceae; genus JBHAEP01. Next base: position 3,633 of record JBHAEP010000053.1, on the reverse strand, counting down.
GGCTAGAGTCTCTGCACCTGGATACTTTTTAAATTCCTCTTCCGTACAGGTGTTATACCTAGGATCGCCCCAACTTCTCCAACCTTCATTCTTAGCCCTCTGATCGCAAACTGCGGCAACTTTTTGGTTGACATTAGAATCAGCCAATCCAGAGATATTTTGTACTGCAGCCTCACGAGCTTTCATAGAGTCTCGCTTATATTGCTCTGTCAAAGCCACGCTTCCAGGGTCGGCATTCATGTGAGTTGCGGCATATTGTTGTAAACTATACAATCTTTCACGAATTGCCGCCTCATCCCCTGCTTTATCGGCATTAATAACGGCATTTCGACGCTCAATCATACCGACATTATTTATTCTCAAAAATGTTGCAGCTATAAATCCAACTAAAATCAAAAGAACCACTAACTTCCAAGTGGCAAACCGCTCTAATCGAGCCTCCGCTTTTTTTAGCCTTCTTTTATCGCCCACACCTTAAACTCAAATTTAAAATATTTATTTAATTATATCACAGTTATGTTTATACAAAAACTAGAATTATTAACTTGACATATGTATAATATAGTTATGAATATTTACTTTTCTGGAATAGGTGGAGTCGGACTTGGACCTCTAGCAGAAATTTCTCACGACGCTGGATATCAAGTTTTTGGATCAGACGCCAACGAAAGCCTTGTCACTAAAGAACTGACATCAAAAGGCATCGAAATCAACTACAATCAAGACGGACTTTTCCTAAATCGAGTTCACGCTAAAGATAAACTTGATTGGTTTATTTACACTGCAGCCCTGCCAGCTGATCATCCAGAACTACTTGCAGCCAAAAAACTCGGCATAAAAACTGCAAAACGAGATGAACTTTTGTCTTTTATTATCGAAGAAAAAAACCTCAAGCTAATTGCAGCAGCTGGAACTCACGGAAAAACTACAACCAGCGGAATGTTCGTCTGGGTGATGCAAAAATTAAACATACCGATTAGCTATTCGGTAGGTACAACTCTTTCATTTGGACCAAGTGGAAAATATACAGAAGGAAGCGATTTTTTTGTATATGAATGTGATGAATTTGATAAAAATTTGCTACATTTTTATCCAGAGATATCAGTTTTCACATCTGTAGATTTCGACCACCCAGATACCTATTCATCTCAAGAAGACTATGATCGAACATTTTCTCAATTCTTAAGTCAAAGTCGCAAAAACTACATCTGGAAAGAAGATATTGGTCATTTTTCTGTATTAAAGGATTCTACAATCTTGAGCTCAGAAAACCAAAATATTAAGCTTGCCGGAAAACATAATCGACGCAACGCAACTCTAGTTTTTGAAGCTCTTCAAAATGAATTTCCTGAAATTCCAGAAAATGAAATCATTGCGGCAATTAATTCCTTCCCTGGAACAAATCGTCGCTTTGAAAAAATAAGCGAAAATATCTATAGCGACTACGGACATCATCCGATAGAAATCAAGGCCACTCTGCAAATGGCTCGTGAAATATCTGAAAAAGTGGCTCTGGTTTATCAGCCTCATCAAAATATTCGTCAACACGAAATTATCGAAGATTACACTGATGATGTATTTAAAGATGCTGATAAGATATTCTGGCTGCCGACATATCTAACTCGAGAAAACCCAGAACTTGAAATACTGACACCAGAAACATTAGCTCGTAATATTAATCCTCAAAAAATTCATTTTGAGGATTTGAGCGAAGAACTAGCGATCAATATCAAGTCCCTAAAAAATTCTGGCTATCTAGTCCTACTGATGGGCGCCGGAACTATAGACAGCTGGGCTAGAAATCAAAATTTTTAATGTCCGCCACCTCGATAAAACTCCAAAAATACAACACCAATCAACATTAAAATACCTCCTATAAATGAATAAAAACCTAGACTTTCACCTAAGAATATAGTCGGGATAACTACTGCTAGGCAAATATTCAAATACCAAAAACCAGCCACCCTCGAAGACCCTAAGTATAGCATAGCCCTTCCGTCTACTGCCTTACATGCCACCTTAACAAAAAAACCCAGAATAAAAAGCAGCTATCATTTCATTAGAGCTATGTTTATCTCAAAGTTAAAGCTATCGTTAACTAATATCATGCAAACTACAGCCATAATGGCAGTAATTAATGAAGCTAGCCCAACTTGAGTAATTAGGCCCTCTGATGATTTTTGAGTTTTTCGAATCAAAGTCAAAGCTATGGAATCTAAGGCGCACTTTAATAACGCCAAGAACGTTGCGATGAAGCTAGAACCAATAACTACATCCGAACCCATAGAATTAATCACTAGAATCAACACGCCGAAAAAAAGATAAAGAAAGACCAATTACGACACCAGGGCTTAAAGTGTCTCTAAAAACTTTAAAAGAAATTAATACGGTAAACACAGGCATGAATAAAGTTATTATGGAAACATAACTAGCTGAACTTATTGATATAGCGTAAATATGAATAATTATGGAAATACTTAACAATAATCCAGCTAGAAGGTTTAATTTTACAACTCTACGTTCAAATATTTCATTAGATTTACGTATAAAAAATGGGGTAAAAAATAAAAATCCCAACACAGCACATATCAAAGACTATTACATAGAAGTATAACCTGAATTAGTTACAATCTTAGTAACCATTGCGGATGGAGCCGACATAAAAGTAACAGAAAACATAATCTAAAGCCATTTTCTTTGAACTCTACTAATGGATCTGATATCTTGTAAAGATTTAATGCGAAAAAGCATGCCTTAAACCGTGGTGATGGTGTGCTTTTTTCGTATTTCGCTTATGGTACTCTAAAATCACTACACCAATTACTATTAAAATACCGCCTAGCGCCATATATGGCTGAATTCTCTCCCCAAGCAATATAACTGGGAATATAACCGCCAAAAAATTGTTTAAATACCAGAAAGACGCCACGATAGAGCCGCCTAAATAATGATAAGCTTCATTGTTAACTATTTTTGAAACAACCTTAATTCCAATCCCAGAATAAGCCGCAGCCAACCAGAAGCTCCAGCCACCATCAAAACTAAACCCAGAAAAATCACCCTTAAATATTAAAATTCCTATAGATATTATCATCACAAAAAACGCAACAAGCCCAACCTGGCCAATTACATTTGCACCTTTTTCATAACCTTTACGCATGACAACATATGATAATGTTGAGATTATACAGTTCAATACGGCTAAAATGGTCGCCATTCCGCTAGCATTTAAAGCTACACCACCTTCAAGTATTGGAAAAATCACTAAAATTGCTGCGCCGACAGCCGTAAAACCTAAACTAATCGCCATCCGATAACTGAACTTTTCATGAAAAGTTTTCGCCGAAAAAAGGACAAGTAAAACTGGTGACAGCAGAGTAACAATCGAAACATAGCTCGCCGAACTCAAAGCTATGGCATAGGTATGTAAAATAATCGATACGCCAAAAAGTAAGCTAGCAGACAATGTATACCTAATAGCCTCTCGATTAAATAGGGTCTTAAAATAAATCATAATAAACGGCAAACACACCAAAAATGCCAAAAGTGACCTGGAAGCAGACCAATACATTGGGTCAAAGCCTTGATCGATAATAATTTTGGTCGTCGATACAGCTGGTGCTGCAAAAATAG
>JBHAEP010000052.1:0-16116 GCA_041855665.1 Nanosynbacteraceae bacterium | reverse complement strand
CTGTTGGACATTTTTAGGTAACTTCATCAACCTAAGAGTGTTGGTTATAGCACTTGCCGATTTACCTCCAACAGCCTTGCCTATTTCCTCAGGGTTAAGATTGAACTGATCGCGCAATTTAGCATAAGCCGTAGCCGTTTCAATAGGATTTAAATCTCGTCTCTGAAGATTTTCAATCAAAGACAATTCTAATTTATGTTGACCACTTAAAGTTCGAACCAATGCCGGAATTTTTTCCAAGCCAGCTTTTTTAGCAGCTCGCCAACGACGCTCACCGGCTACAATTAAATATTTACCATTTTTTGGGGTAACTACGATTGGCTGCAACACACCGTGTCGAGCGATAGATTCAGACAGTTCAAATATTCCGTCCTCGTCAAAACTTCGCCTAGGTTGCTCGCTATCCGCTTCAATCTCGTCAATTTTAATCTTCCTAAGATCACTGACCTGCTCATCTTGCTCGGCAGTTACATCAAAGGATTCATCCAAAAGATCATCCGGAATTAAAGACCCAAAACCTCTACCTAAACCTCTAGACACGCTCTAGTACCTCCTTTGCTACTTGCTTGTATGCCCTAGCACCTTTACTAAATCTATCGTAAACACCAATAGGAACTCCGTGACTTGGCGCTTCAGCTAGTCGAATATTGCGTGGAATTGACGTAGCAAAAACCTTGCCCGGAAAATAATTATTAATCTCTGCCACAACTTGCGTACTCAATGTAGTCCTGGAGTCGGTCATAGTTGGCAATACTCCTATAAGCTCTAGTGTCGGGTTCATACCTTTTCTTATGAGCTTCATAGTCTCTAGTAATTGCCCTAAACCTTCAAGGGCATAAAACTCTGCCTGGACAGGTAGTAATACATATTTTGAAGCTATCAATGCATTCACCGTCAATAAACTTAAACTCGGAGGACTATCAATAATAACAACATCATATCCATTTTCAACCGCCTGAATAGCTCGACGAAGGCGCGTAAAACGACCCTCAGCCCGGGCTAGCTCCACCTCTGTGTTTGCCAGATGTGGCGTTGCAGGAACTAGCGATAGATTTTTATTTTTAGTCTCGATAATTACACTAGCTAAATCCCTTTCTCCGCGCATCACATCGGTAATTGTCGCACCAAGCGACTGTTTATCGACACCAAGTCCGCTAGTGGCATTTCCTTGTGGATCTAGATCAACAAGCAAAGTACGCTTGCCCGATTTAGCAATGTAATAAGCAAGATTAACAGAGGTAGTTGTCTTACCTACACCACCTTTCTGATTTGTAACTGCAATAACCGTTGCCATCTATTAATTTCCCCTTATGCTATTAATATAATAGCATAAAAATTTATTTTAGGTGATGGAATTAGCTATTTTATTCAACCCAGGCGTAAAATCTATAAGTATTATCTTTTCCATCATTACAGATATTATACTCTATCTCTACGGCGCCACTTCGGTCATTCTCCTTGAATAACCCACACACTTCATCTATATAAAACCTTTTAACATTGCCTATACTAAAGCCTTCTTTTGAAGTTTTCTCAAAGTTCAACTTCATTTTACTAGCTTCATCAGCAGTAATTCTCCTATTTCCACCCGTTTTACCGTCAAAAAACATTAAATCGCTACTGTTATTTAGTATAGTTTTTTGATTTTCTAGGCTTTGAAGATCATCAGGGCATCTATCGAAGACAGAATCCTCACCAGTCCTAAGAATCGTAACGACATCATCGGAAGAGCTAAGTGGTATAAAGCGATTAGTAATACTGTTAACATCACAATAGCCAGCAATAAAACTAGGTAGCTCGCCTTTTCCTTTTACCTTTGGGTATGTTGAAAAATTATAAATATGGTATTTATTATAGATAGCTACTTGAAGAATACCCGAAACTGTAAACATCGTACCAAGTGTTAATATTAAAGCTAAAGAAACAATGCTAAAGTATTTATCAGTAAATTTTGATAATAAAGTGAAAATTATTACAATCAAAATAACAGCAATGGCATTAATTATATAGTAAAGAGGTGTTTGCACTGTTATAATTTCAATTCCATACCCCATTGAGTCTGGCATCCCTACATGAAGATTCTCTATGGCAACTGAATCTAGCACTTCTAGATAGATCTTCTCTACAGCAATACTAATAATTATACATGTCATCAGCATTAAAATAACTCTAGCTACCGACCATCTAAAATAATTCCCCTTTCGAGCCCGCACACTGGCTAACCAAGGATATATAGCAAGCACCAATGTTATGATTGTAGCCATATCTTGTACGAGATACATCATACTTATACCAGTAACATCATCTGTAAAAGATGGATACAATATAAACATCAATAAAGGGCCTAGATACAAAAACAGTCCGACTGAAAACACCGTTAAGTACCTGAAATTATCTTTAGATATTCGATAATCTCCGTATCTAGTTTGTATTCGCCTGGAATAAAAAATTAAACCAATTCCTAAAACCATACCAATTAAACCGAAATTAGATGGAGCAATCTTATCATAATTATTATTTAAGGTTATAATTATTTCACCTATCATAATTGACGCATAGATTATTGCGACAGCATGAAATACACCAGTACAAAAAGCCAAAAACTTAAACTTCTGCAATAAGCTAAATTTACCTATAAAAGACTCCCCTGTCGCACCTTTAGGATCTAGAGATTTATCCATAAAACACCCTTAATTGCTAATCTAATATATTTTATTAAGCTAATGATATCACAGTTTTTGACTCTAGAAAATAAATTTAAAATAAAATCACCCTCCTTGCTGGAGAGTGATTTTTAGATTACTTGATTGAAGTAATTTCAATTCGTGAGTATTTCTGGCGGTGTCCGTTTTCTTTATGAACACGCTTTTTGCTCTTGTAGCGAATAACGCGAATTTTATCGCCTTTCACTAGAGGTTCTACAACCTTAGCTGCTACTTTTACACCTTTTACAAACGGAGTTCCGACTGTTGTCTTGTCGCCGTCGATAGTAAGAAGTGCTTCAGTCTCGAGCTCTTTTGTGCCTTCCGGGAGGAGGTCCACCAGGAGGGTCTCTTTTTCAGCAACAATATATTGCTTGCCACCGATTTTTACGACTGCTTTCACTTGTTTTATCCTTTTACCTTAATAAAATATCAATCCATTTAATTGTATCAGATTTATACTTTTAAATCAAGGTATGTAGTTTATTCCGCAAAATCAAACCAAGTCGGATCACTATGCAAGTCTTGAACTATTTTACTTAACTGCTGATCTAGTTCAATCCCATTTAAGTCTTCAGAAAGATTAAAGGCTCCTTCTTCATTTTGCTCTAGTAAAATTTCTTCTCGCAATCCATCACTTAACGGATCGTGTGATGATAAATGTAATTTCATATTTCCTTTTTGTTTTTAATTTTTAATTATATTTTATATATTATCATAAATATTACAAAAAGTCAATATTATTGCTTTGACTTGCTAGCTGACATAGTCTTGCGAAAATAATAAACCACTAAAACCACTGCAACAGGAATGATATAGTTATACCAACAAATGCCGAAAATACTATAACAACCTTGATTCCGATCTGGGTTCTCGTGGCTCTCGTCAACTTCGTCATGCCTAACGTCGGACTTAGACTCTAAAACACTATCTTCCGATAAGCCACCGCTACTGTCTGTATACCTAGGTTTTACCGCAATGGCAGGAACAGTAGCACTCTGCCCTTTTGATATATTTACAGCAACCAGTGATTGATTTTGGCGAGAAACAGTCAAATTATTAGACAAGCTTTTAGAGACAATCACAGGAAACGATTTATTTTTATTTTCCGAATTAGCTTGACTACTAGACTCTAGATTATCATCCGGAATTAAATCGATAGATTTATCAGGTAGGTCTAAAACCGGAGTAGCTGGTGTTATTTCAAAACCAAACCATTCAGACCATTCTGAATTAGAATTTTCTGTATTACTAGCAGCAATTTGCCTAATTCTAAACTGATACTTACCGTCTAAGTTTAATAAGTCTTTATCGGTATCAATCAATGTCAATATATCACTGGAAGAATTGACTACTTTATTGGATCCATCGGGATAATAAATATCTAACTGATAGTAATCAGTGCTACTACCCGAGGCTTTTAGTTTCACCCTTTGAGATTTATTTAAAAAATCCCGCCCGATGATATTTTTGACTTCGCTAACATTATCGCCATCTTCAAGTATTAAAGACTTAATTTCTGGAGCTGCAAGTTTCGGAAGTTCATTTGCTACATAAAAATTAACCAAAATACTGGAAGTTGATACACTTTCACCAATTCGATTCTCCGCCTCTAGAACTAGAGTGTATCGACCGTTAACTAGGTTTTTTGTTTTAATTAAAAGTATGTGCTCTCTGGTTTCTTGATTTTTTATAGATTGAAATTCGGTAGTATTTCCATTTATATCATTCAGCTTCAAGCTAGAAAAAGTGTTTTCTCCTAAAACTCTACCAATTACGGCTATGTCTCCAGTGTAAACCCTGCCCTCCTCTACTCCAGCTAATTCAATAGTAGGTGCAACAGCATCAATAGGAGGGTTTTCTATTGTTGGCGGATTTACGGGGTTGTTTTCTGGCGGGAGTGGAACTGGCGCCTCTGGCTCGTCTGGTTCAATAGGTTCAGGTGGTGTCTCTGAATCTAAATCTACTATAGAAACCGAGACTTCTGCATGGTCCCAACTAAAAGATTCCGGCCGAACTGTTATTTTATGATCTCCGGGAGTACTGTCAATATAACAAAAACTTGCGTTTGAGGAATTCAATCTCATAGTCAAACTATTTATACTTCTCGTTAAATTAGTACAGCTTGAATAGAATTTACCAGTTGAAGAGCTAGTTTCAAGTAACACCTTATTAGCACTAGTGGTTAGTATTTCTGGATTCGATTCGATATTTTGAGTCTGAACCCTCAATTCCAAACCTTCATTTATTTTTGCGTCCATTTTTGCACTAGTAAAAACTATTTTGGTAATATTTTCAGTAGCCGCAAACGCAGCACTAGAACCAAAAACACCCAGAGGATTAGCCAAAACCATCGCCATAAAGACATAGGTAAATTTCACGCTTTTAAATTTATTTTTTATGACAGGCAGTAAGATTTTCATACTTAAAAACCCTTCCGCTACACCCCACATTGCAGCTGAAATAAATTATATTACCCAAATTTTAACATAAACATTTTACAAAATCAAAAAATAGACCCCGATAATTCGAGGTCTATTTTACTTTTAAGCTTTCTCTAATGAAATTACAATTTCTTCATTATTAACCTTAGCTGTTGATGTGAACTCGAGCTTTTTATCGCTCAAACTTTCAGTAAGAGTTTCATTTTTGATCTGAGTCATGAATTTATTCAATGCTCGCCCCAAAGCTTCACTCTCTGTTGAAATATTAAGAATTATCCTGTCATCAACATTTAATCCAGCCTTTTTGCGAGCCGCCTGAATATGGCGAACGATTTCTCGCATCGAACCTTCATCAATCAAGTCTTCAGTCATTTCAAAATCAAAATCTACCGAATCTTGACCCCAGATCACCGACTTAACATTTAATTCTTCAGTTAAAATGTCATTCCACCAGCCGAAATCATCAGATTCTGGTTTTGGAATTTTAACACTACTTAAAGGTTGACGAATCTTAATTCCGTTTTTAGCTCGGATAGCCAAAGCCTCGTTAATATATCGACGCAACTCAGACATATCTTCGATCATCTGATAATCAACATCGCCAGCTCCGATCCAATCCTTCAAGTGAATAGATTCATTATCACCAGTTAGATTGTGATATAGCTCTTCTGCTAGGAATGGCGTAAATGGAGCCATTAGATAACTTAATCTAAGTAGTACGTAATGCAAAGTCTTATAAGCACTATCTTTGTCGCCATCATCTTCAGACTTCCAGAAGCGACGTCGGCTACGACGAACAAACCAATTACTCGCGTCATCTAGGAATGGCAAGATTGGGTTCATTGCATCTGGAATATTATACTCGTCCATATTTTTCTCAACAATTTCAATCAATTGATGCAATCGACTAACTATCCAAATATCTAGAGGATTTTCAAGTTCATTCAAGATATTTTCAGGATACTTGGCATATTCCCAGCCATCAACTTCTGCATACATAGTGAAAAAGTCGTACATGTTCCAAATCATGGAAATCTTGCGCGCAACATCGCCAACGTCTTTGTCATGCAGGGCAAAATCCTCGCCATTCAAAAGCGGACTAGATAGTAGCAAGAATCGCAAACTATCAGCACTAAATTTATCCATCAATTCATTTGGATCAGTAAAGTTGTTATAGCTCTTGCTCATTTTACGGCCATCATTACCAGCTACAACACCTGTAGTAATGACGTTCTTGAATGAGCTTTCACCGAACAGACCCATACTGACAACATGCATATAATAAAACCAAGCTCGAACCTGACCTATATACTCGACAATGAAATCACCCGGAAAATTGGCTTCAAACTTCTCTTTGTTTTCAAATGGATAATGGAATTGTGCAAATGGCATGCTTCCAGATTCAAACCATCCATCTAAAACCTTATCGATACGCTTGTAGTGAACACCATCTTTATCAAACTCGATATCATCAACCCAAGGACGATGATAATCTTCGAGTTCAACACCAGACAGTTCTTTTAGTTCGGCGTAGCTGCCGACAACGATTCGATGTTTTTCTCCGTCGCTATCAACACCTTCCCACACTGGCATAGCAGTAGCCCAGAAACGATCACGACTAAGATTCCAGTCTGGAGCTTGCTCTATATTTTTACGGAAACGTCCTTCTTTTAGATGATCTGGGAACCAATTTATTTGTTCAGAATTTTTATCCAGCATTAAATATTTCTGTCCCTGAACATCAAAGAACCAACTTGGATGAGCGCGATAAATCAATTTCGTATCACACCTGTGACAGTGTGGATATGTATGTCGATAATAGTCAATCTTCCAGACATCACCACTCGCATGAAGGTCTTTAGCGATAATTTTATTTACATCCCAAATATTTTGACCTTCCCATTTTCCACTAGTGTAAAATCCGCTTTCATCCAAAACATGAACTACAGGAATTTTATTTTCTTGACTTAAAGTAAAGTCTTCCTCGCCATATGCTGGTGCTGTATGGACAATTCCAGTACCAGATTCAGTGCTAACATATGCGCCGTGCCAAATTTTATGAGAAGTTTCAGTATCAACATTTGGAATTACCGGATGATAACTCTTGCCCACTAAATCAGAGCCGTCAAACTCGGTGATGAAATCATATTCAATTGGCTGTTTTTTATCATCCACTAGTACCTTTTCTAATAAATCTCGGGCGATGATTAGATATTCATCTCCAATCTTAACCTTGGTATAAATTAAATCATTATTAACCGCCAGTGCAGTATTTGCTGGTAGCGTCCAAGGTGTTGTCGTCCAAGCCAAAAGATAAGTGTTTTCCTCGCCTTCTAGCTTAAATTTAACATATACACTAGGATCGGTAACTTCTTTATACGTACCAGAATCCATCGTTACTTCCGCCTTTGACAGCGGAGTAGCGTCGCGAACACAGTACATCAATACGCGCTCACCTTCATAGATTTTACCCTTTTTGTACAGCTCTTTAAACGCCCACCAGATAGACTCCATGTATTCTTTATCCATGGTTTTATAGGCGTTATCCATATCAACCCAGCGGCCGATTCGGTCAATCGTATCATTCCAAAGACTCGAAGTTTGAACCATATTTTCACGAGCCGCCTTAATATAAGTTTCAAGGCTAATCTTAGTGCCGATATCGCGTCGATCTTTTATTCCAAGCTTCTTTTCAGTGTAAACTTCCGCCGGCAATCCATGACAATCCCATCCCCAGACTCGCTCAACACGCTTGCCCTTCATGGTTTGATACCTAGGAATCACGTCTTTAACAATAGAACCCAATAGTGTCCCATGATGCGGAACACCGGTAATAAACGGAGGCCCGTCATAAAAAACATATTGATTGTCAACTGAACGATTTTCGACAGACTTTTCAAAAGTCCGATCTTTTTTCCAGCGCTGAACCCAATCTTTCTCGTATTCCAGAGCTCGACGACGAGTGCCGTGTTTAAATTTTACCATTTCTCCTCCTTGATAGAATTTTGACATAAACAAAACCCCTTTTCTCCACTGGAATCCGCAAAAGGCAGCGGACGGTACCATCCAGTTTCGAAAAGAGGTTCACCTCATTTTTCGCACTTAATTTTCGGTCTTTCGCGCCGATCGCGAGGAGTTCTAATGAGCCTCCACGGCCGTTCTTCTCCTTAGCTGGCGGTTGATAGCCGCTCGTAACGCTTTACGTTTTAAATTATATCACTAAAAATATTTTACATAAATAGCGATTCGCCGTATTTGCCAAAAATTAAAGCAACAATCAGCACGAACAGCGAAGCCATTATCAAATTATCATATCCCTTTGCGATGATTTTATCTAACCTAGAATAAGCTTTTTCAGATAAGAATAGGTTTCGCTCCAGGATATTGTATTTTGTCATTGAGAACCAAACTAGAATTGTTGTCGCCGTAACAAGCAAACACCACGGACATAAAGCACCAATAACTACATAACTAGTATAGAATAAGTACAGTGCAAAAATTAAACCTAAACTATACCCGATCTGCGCAGCAAACATAAATTTTCTAGGGAATCTGATTCCAGCTAACCCCGCTATCGCCACGGTAATAACAACCGACTCAGCCATTAGTCCGATGAAGCTATTTGGAAATCCAAACATTTCAGAGCTTGGATGAAGTGCAACTGTTGCACAGTTCACCACAGCATTAAGCGAACAAGATAGCTCAGCATTTGGGTTTTTAGCTAAATGAACAGCCTCGACCGATAAAACAAACGAGGCAATTAGGCTACAAATTCCACCTATTAACATACCTATAAATATAGATTTGTAATTTCGCTGTGTTTTTTTGCTACTTTTTTTAACCATAATAACTAACCTCATTAATTGTAGGAAGTGGTCGACCCCTCCAGACATTCAAAAGCTGACCGTCATCTGTCAAAGCGACAATAGTTGGATACTCGACAATATCATATACTCGACAAAAATCAGCTCCACTCCTAGACTCAGGGTTAACCACCTCTAATTCTCGACCTGTTTGCATCTCGTAATCACGCAGATAGCTACGAACCTCTCTAGCGTGGTCGCTCTCTTCTTTATAAACAACAACCGCCCTCATAAATAATTATTTTCTCTTTCTAACCGCCAAGAATTCTTCAAATTCATCGAGAGTTTTAAATTTATGATAAACACTAGCAAAACGAACATATGCAACTTCATTCACTTTAGCTAGCTCATCCAGAACTTTATCTCCAATCTGCTTGGAGCTAATAGTCCCCTCGCCCAGATCGTAAAGCTCCTCTTCGACATGATCAACTATATCTTCGACTTCGGAATCAGATGTAAAAAATTTACCAACCGAGCGCTTGATTGCGCTTATTAACTTATCACGGTCAAAAAGCTCTTGTTCGCCATCTCGCTTCATGACTGCTAGATGAGGCTTTTCAATACGCTCATATGTAGTAAATCTTCGTCCATCTGACGTGATCCTCCTGCGCCGAACAGCCAGACCGCCACCAACTTCTCTGGATTCCAATACTCGACTATCGCTAATTGTTATTGGATTCTTCAAAAACTAATCCTCGCTATTAAAATTTCGCTTCTTTCTTCGACGCAAGAAAGCAGGAGTGTCAGATTCATCATCGTCGTCATCACCCAGACTATTTACTTCAGTTGCTGAAGTTTCAATATTTGGCTGATTCCAGATATCAGTAGTTTCATCAGATCCAAAAACTTCAGCTGCGGTAGTCGTATCGATATCCATATTAATATCTTTAACTTCTTCTTCGCTAATGTTTTCTGTCGGATCTACTTCAACCTCTTTTTTAGGCTCCAAAGAAACCTCTTGCTCGTAGAAGTTATCACTATCAAATCCCGTGGCAATAACAGTGATAATAAATTCATCTTCCATCTCAGGCTTTAAAGTAGCACCAAAGATAATATTCGCATCTGGACTAACCGCCTTGGTAATAATGTCAGCAGCTTCTTGAATTTCAGCCATACTTAAATCATAACCGCCAGTTACATTAAATAGAACACCTTTAGCTCCATCAATAGAAACCTCGATAAGAGGACTTTCGATAGCTTGCTCGGCAGCTTGAGCAGCACGATCTTCACCACTAGCTCGACCAATACCCATTAATGCTGAACCAGCATTGCTCATAATAGCCTTAACATCGGCAAAGTCTAGGTTAATTAATCCATGCTCGGTAATCAATTCAGAAATACCCTGAACACCCTGCCTCAAAACATCATCGGCAATCTTGAAAGTCTCAAGAAGCGGAGTTCTGTGATCAATAGTCTGAAGAAGTCGATCATTTGGAATTGTAATTAAAGTATCAACCTGGCGACCAAGGTGATTAATAGCCCACTCGGCGTTAATCCTTCGCTTTTCACCTTCAAAACTAAAAGGCTTCGTAGCAACTCCAACTACCAAAATACCAAGTTCACGCGCAACCTCGGCAACGACATATCCAGCACCACTTCCGGTGCCTCCGCCAGCACCAATAGTTACAAAAACCATATCAGCACCCTCTAGCGCTTGTCGAATTTCTTCACGAGATTCATTAGCCGCCTGCTCACCAACGCTCGGGTTGGCACCAGCTCCAAGCCCACTAGTTGTATCTCGGCCAAGATGAATTTTAATATCTGCCTTAGAGTTATGAAGCGCCTGAGCATCTGTATTCATGGCAATAAATTGCACACCGCTCAACCCAGCCTCCTTCATCCTGTTTACGGCACTACCTCCAGCACCTCCAACGCCAACAACCTTAATGCTAGCAAATGTCTGTATATCACTTGGCGTAATTTCCGGCATAACTCAATTCCCCCTCTTATCAGTTAATTCTAGTATAACACACTTTATTTTTATGACTTAAACATGTTAAATATTCGGTTCAAAGCTCCACCAGCCTTTTCTCCGGCACTCTTATTTGAGCCAAGTATTTTCTTAGATTTCGAAATATTCTCATGATGACGCGGCTCGCTAAAGCTATCTGTCAACATCAAGCCCACTACAGTACTGTATTCTGGATGCTTAATTTCATCAGCAACACCAGCAAAACCTCTTGGCATTCCAAGTTTAGCTGCCAAATTCAGCCTGTTTCTTGCATAGCCAAGCAATCCATCAATATTCGAACTACCTCCGACAAAAACTACACCAGCCGGAAGTCGACCACTCAGACCAGATTTAGACAATTCTTCTTGAATTTTTTCAAAAATCTCATCAACACGAGCTTCGGTAATATTGTATATATCTTCTGAATCAAACCTGTAATTATTACCCTCATGCTCAAACTCAACATTATCACCTTCATTTGGTTCTTTTAGACTAGAGTGGTTGATTTTAACAATTTCAGCTAACTCAGGATCAACCTTTAAGCCAATAGCCAAATCTTTTGTAATATTCACTCCACCCATAGGAATCACACCTACATACTGTAAGTCACCCTCTTCATAAACAGAGACTGCTGTTGTTGAGCCTCCAAAGTCAATGACAGCCACACCATTTTCAAGCTGAGATTCACTCAAAACAGCCCGAGAAGCAGCTACCGTAGATGGAACAAATTGGTTTGCTACTATGTTAACTTTTTCTGCCAAGTTTTGAAGATTAGCGATATTTGGACTCATAGCCGAAACAATATTTGCACTAATCTCTAGACGAGTCCCAGTCATACCAATAGGGTCTTTAATGTCACCTTGCCCGTCAAGCCTAAAGCTATAAGGAACTACCTCTAGAATATCTCGGTTTGCTGGTATTTTACCCACTGTTGCCACTTCCTCAAGTCTTGCAACATCATCCTCATTAATCTGATGATCAACCGGACCAACAACTATCATGCCGTCAGCTTTCGTGCTAGAAATATGAGTGCCATTAACCGACATAGTGGCGGCATCAATTCGATGACCACTCATCCTCTCAGCTTCACCAAGTGCCGTATCTAAAGCCTGAAAAACATTATTTAAATTAACAATATTACCCTTGCGCATACCGTTACACGGGGCTTTTCCTACGCCAACAATAGTCGGCGATCCACTAGAGGCATCTACATGACCGACAACACACCTTATTTCGGTGCTGCCGACATCTATACCTACTGCATATCGAGAATCTTCCTGCATAATTTCATTATACAGGTTATGGTTTATTTTTTAAAGACTAAAACCTACAAAGAAGTTAAAATTTCAGCGCCATCTTTCGTAATTAAAACAGTATGTTCGAAATGAGCAGCAAGACTTCCGTCTTTAGTAGAGATCGTCCATCCGTCGCTCGGATCTGTAATAATATCATCACCGCCAAGACTAGCCATAGGCTCTATTGCGATCGTATCCCCCTCTCGCAAAATCGTACCTGTTCCCCTGCGCCCATAATTGGGAACTTCTGGGGCCATATGCATTTCATGTCCAACGCCGTGACCAACCAATTCACGCATAATACCTAAATTAGCCTTATTTAAAACCTCTTCAATAGCAGCGCCAATATCACCAGTCCTCGTTCCATCACCCTTAATGGCATCTATTCCGGCATACAAACTTCGCTCAGTAGCCCTCAAAAGATGCTTTACAGCACCCTTAGGATCTTCGCCGACAACCATAGTAAAGGCTGCATCGACACGCATATTTTTATAGGTAATAACCATATCAAAACTAACTATATCTCCAGACTCGAAAATATAATCACTAGGAACACTATGAACGATTTGATCATTAACACTAATACAAATTACGCCTGGAAAATTAGGAACGGGTTCTTTATATGTAGGAGTTGCCCCATAATGATAAATTCTTGATTCAACCCAACCATCAACCTCCGCCTCGCTCATACCCGGCTGAACATACTTTTTAAGCTCATCAAAAATCTGCGCCAAGATTCTACCGCCTTCGCGCATAGCTTGAATTTGACCTGGTGTTTTTTTAGGCTGACTAGACATCGCCAAGTCCGTGAGCCTCTAATTCTTCGACGATTCGATCGTGAACTTGGCCAACACTACCAACACCGTCAACATGAGTAATATTAATACCCTTTTCCGTTAAGTAAGTTAGGATTGGATAAATTTCAGTTCGATAGATGCGCAACCTCTGATCAATGGCCTCCGGGGTATCATCTGTACGACCACGAATCTCTAGACGCCTCAGTAGCTCACTTTTTGGAACCTCCAAGACAACAACTAGGTTAATATTGTGTCCAGTTTTTTGCATCTCCTCAACCAGCCAAGTAGCCTGCGCCATTTCACGAGGATAACCATCTAGAATTACATGATCCACTTCTTTAGCTCTATGCATAGCATCAAGCATCAGCTCGTTAACTTTTTGAGGTGGAACAAGTTTTCCAGACTGCATAAATTCAATCATCTCTGGATCTCGCGTATCACGCAAAAGCTGTCCAGCGCTAATCCAGCGCCAGTTATTTCGCGCCGCTAACATCTGGCCCTGAACACTTTTTCCTGCTCCAGCTGGTCCAAAAAATACTATCATAACGTTTCCTTATTTTTGATTTAATGTTTGTTTTACAATTTTCGCAACCAAAGCTCCGTCCGCCGCGACTCCAGCTTTAGATTTCACCCTACCGATAATAGAACCCATATCCTTAATTGAGACGTCGCCTATTTCAGTAATTATTTCATCAACCATAGATTGCAACTCTTCTTCGGTTAGTTGTTTCGGTAGGTATACCGCCAAAACATCAATTTCATTTTGTTCATTTTCAGCCAAATCATTACGACCGGCATCGCTATACATCTTTAGACTTTCTTGGCGTTTTTTAACTTCTTTAGAAATAACATCTAGGATTTCAGTATCACTCAAACCGTCTTCACGTTTACCTAAAGCTACTTCTTGATTTAAAATTGCAGCTTTAAGATTTCGCAAAACATCGGCCTCAAAACGACGCCGCTCTAAAAGAGCGGCTTTTAAATCGTTTTGAATTTGCTCATTGAGCTTCATTGATTAACGAATCCCTAGGCGAGCATTAGCTGTTTTTACGGCTTTTCGTTCGCGGCGAATAATAGCCTTTTGGCGTCGTTCAGCCTTGCTAATTGGCTTACTGAAGCGCATTGAAGCTTTAGCTTCTGCCCAAACTCCACTCTGTAGAACCTTTCGGTTGAAGCGACGAATGATGTTTTCGTTTGCTTCTCGTTCGTCTTTACGTGTTACTTGTACCATATCATTTATGATGATATCAGATTATTTGATTTTTTTCAATACTTAAGACTTACTAATATATTCTTTCCAGGCTCCCGATTCGTAAAGCCACACCACTCCACCCAAATCAATATCGATATCCTTACAAATTTCATCCACATTGACATCAGAAGACTCGTCAACGTTTTTTGTGCTTGGGTTATATTTAAAAACTTTTCCATTTCTAGACAGGCCAGCAACTCTATAATCATTATCCGAAAAACAATAGACTAGATTTTTGCCAGAAAAGCCGTCGACGCTGAATGAATCTTTAGACAACTCAAGTTTCATCTCTGCCACATCTGACTCATTCGGCAGTTTATTTTCAAATCCACGAAATGCCAAAATCTCAGCGCCAACTTTAGCAATATCCGCACTTACCGCTGCATCATAGCCACTTTTAGATGCTTGACGATAACCGAGAACCGCCATACCAGCTAAAAAACCAATCACGAAAACAACCACCATTATTTCTACTGCTGTAAATCCCTTGATTTTATTCATCGACAACCTCCACATGAATTAACATACCTTCAATTGACCGTCTACCCATCCATTCATTCAAGGTCAAGGTAAACCAAACATTGACCATTTGTCCAACTTCAACATTTAGCTCTGGCGGAAAATTAAACATCAAAAGATTAAAATCACCACCATTGCCCTCGATAGTTATTTTTAAATGCTGTGAATCTTGACCCATATAACGGACATTTTTCACACCAACAGATTTAATACAAAATATAGGTTCAGGATTGCCATTTCCATATGGCTCCATTTTTTTTATATCATTAAAGAGGTCAATGTCGATTTGAGACAGCTCGCTCAATTCATAATCCGCCTTTGGTAGAAGAAGTTTTTTCTGCTCTTCAAGATTAAACCCCTGCTCCTGATAAAATTTATTGACTCTTTTTCTGAAAAGGTCGATATTTTTCGTTGGCAGAGTTACGCCAGCCGCTAGGTTGTGACCGCCGCCCTTAGTGATAATATCGTCACTAAATCGAATTGCATTCGCCACGCTAAATTCACCATAACTCCTAGCACTACCCTTAGACTCCTCGCCTACTTCCTCTAAGACATAGGTTGGTTTTTTATATTTCTCCAATATCTTAGCCGCAACAATTCCTATAATTCCATGATTCCAACCCGAAGAACTCAAAACTAAAACATTATCACTGGTCATTTTTTCAGCCTGTAATATAGCCTCTTTAAAAATCTTATCCTGATCAGACCTTCGCTTACGATTCATATCATCGAGCAGCCTGGCTTTATCAAGCGCAGTAAATCCATCGCTAGCTGTCAACATATCCAATGAATATTGCGCCGTCTCTAGTCTGCCTGCCGCATTCATCCTCGGACCAAGCCCAAATCCCAAAGATCGAGCGGTTATTGCATCTTTTTCCACTCCAGAAACTTCTAAAAGTGCGCTGATTCCTGGGCGACGAGTCTTTTCCATAACCTTTAAGCCCCAAAAAACATGACTGCGATTTTCGTCCCTCAAAGTCACAACATCACAAACCGTACCTAGCGCAACTAAATCCAACAGCCACTTCTCCTGACCCAAAGGTAACCCGTCAAGCTCTGTCTGAAGCGCCTGAATTAATTTAAATGCAACCCCAACACCTGGCAGATCCAGAAAAGGATATATACCATCTGTGATATATTCATCTTTTAAAATGAAGTTCTCGTACTTTTCGGGAAAATCCATAAGAAGTCTCTTAGGATTAATGACTGCTACGGCTGGTGGCTGCACTGGGGCAACATTGTGGTGGTCTGTAACGATAACATCCATACCCAATTCTTTGGCGTATATTATCT
>JBHAEP010000051.1:0-9238 GCA_041855665.1 Nanosynbacteraceae bacterium | reverse complement strand
ACTCTTTTTAGTTACATCTATAACACCAAACCCAAGTATACCCGTACCAGGATCAATTCCTATAATTCTCATTCTTATAATTATAAAGTGTTTTAATCTACTTACCAAATAAGTTTCGTATAAAGTTCAAAATACTGACTCGCCACTCCAAGAGGCCGTAAACTACACCTAAACCAGCCAATACTAAAAATCCATGCCAAGCCTGAAAAGTAGACTTAATCTCACCCTCAATATCACTAACTGCAAAATCTGCCTCAGGAGCTTTAGTTGCCTTTATATTTCTACAGCGATTAGTTTCGGGGTTGCGCTCTTGGCCAGGTTTACAGGGTGTTAAAGAATTTGATGATGAATTAATATTCCTACACCTGTTTGTTTCTGGATTCCTCTCCTGCCCTGGCTTGCAAGGTACTAAATTACTGACAGTCGAGGATGTAATATTTCGACATCTATTTGTTTCTGAGTTTCTTTCTTGACCGGGTTTACAGGGCGTTAAAGTTGATTCGCCGGTTACTATATTTCTACAGCGATTAGTTTCGGGGTTGCGCTCTTGGCCAGGTTTACAGGGAACGAGAGTTGAAGATTCGGCCGGTATCAAACGACATCTACCAGTATTCTCATTGCGATACCAACCTTCTTTACAGTCAGGATAATTCTGAACTTCATCATCAAACTGATCCACCCACTGAATATTTTCCCCAGAAGGATTCGGTAAACCATAACCCCAGACACCGCCTAGCCTAGCCCAGCTCTTACCTTTATTGGAAATCCCGCCTAAGTCAGAATATTCAACAAGACTCTCCTTAAAATGAATCAAATTATAACTATCCTCGACCCAAACTGAACCCTTACTCATAGGTATATCTAGATTCTTTCCGTCGCTACGAAATTTAATAATACCAAACTGCTTAGCTAAAATCTGTCCAGAGATTGGTATATTATTATTAATTCCGATGCTTTCATTGATAAACCCAATTCTCAGACTATAGCCATCTAGGCTAATATCCTCATCTGTTGGATTGTATACCTTAATATAATCGTAGCAACTGTCATCAATTTGCTCTATGGTGCAATCTTTAGGGTTAGCTAAAATCTCCACAATCTCAAAAACAGGATTTTCTGGCAATCTATAAAGCCCTCCACCGATCAGGTCTTTGTTCATATCTGTTGTTGTAAAACTCCTAGACGAAGTATAATTTCCAGCGCTCGTTGGCTGCATATCATACCGAACACCATTATCATAGGCTCCGCTTTTAATTTCATAAGTTTCAGACTCCAAACCCTTGATGTATAAACTATCAATTTTTACGACACCACTACCGTCTAATTCAAATCTACCGTCCACCCCAGAAATATCATGACCGCTAAAAACGGCAAACGACTTACCCGGCAAATATCCTGAAAGATTGATCTCGACATCAGACTCAGAGGAATCTTCATATATAGCTAAATATCCGGCCTTCCATCCGTCCAGGCTTACTATTGAATTTGACGTATTATGAATTTGAATAAAATCCAATTTTCCACCAGAAAAACTATAGCTGGTAATTAAAATTGGTGAAACCTTGGAATCTACAGAAGGCTGTATATTTGGATAATTGCCAATCTCGATATTTAAATTTTCCTCGGTGGCAATAGCACTAGCCTCATTAAAGCTAAAAAACAAAACTCCACAACTGGCTATAAAAATCAAAAGCGCCCCAAATAACAGAGGCGCCCTAAAAACAAAGTTTAATAAATCTTTACCGCGAGATATATACAAAAAACTTTTCATAAACTAAAACTTTTGGCAATACAACTTCAATATACCAAAAAGCTTAAGCTAAATCAACAAAAATCCTAAATTTCAGCAGTAATATTTGCACTAGTGTGAACATTGACCACGTCGTCTAAATCATCCAGAGCATCCAAGACCTTCATAAGTTTTTCTGCAGTCTCAGTTTCACCAACCTCTATCGGCATATTAGCTATATACTGAAGTTCGGCATCTTTGATTTTCATACCAGCATCAACTAGTGCAGATCGTACCTTTGCTAAGTCTTTTTGATCAGTGTAAACAATAATCTCACCATCCTCTTCGCTTGCATCTTCGGCGCCAGCCTCCAAGACTTCAAGTAGTAAATCCTCTCCACTACCATCAACAGTAATTACACCTTTGCGAGTAAATTGAAACATCACACTTCCAGCATCGGCAATCCTACCACCATTTTTTACAAGAGCATTCCTAACTTCTGGGAATGTTCGATTTCGGTTATCTGTAGCGGTTTCGATAATAATACCGACGCCGCCTGGACCCATCCCCTCATAAGTAATTTCCTCAAGGGCGGCCGCATTCTTATCATTAACCCTATCGATTGCACGCTGAACATTAGCGTTTGGCATATTAGCCGCACGAGCCTTTTCAATAGCTAAAGCCAAAGCTGGATTCATGTCAGGATCGGTTCCGCTCCTAGCTGCAATAGCAATCTGATTTCCAATTTTAGTAAAAACAGCCCCACGCTTAGCGTCGTTTGCACCTTTTTCGCGCTTAATCTTTGACCATTTATTATGTCCAGCCACGTTTCACCCCTTTCGGTGTTTATTTTTATTACTCTAATCTCTTTTAATTATAGAATATTTTAGGCTTTTAGTCCACCAGATTGACACTTCTAAAATTAAATCTAGATTTTTTCGCCATAAATAAAATTAAAACAATAATAATAAAATACATCAAAATAACTTCACCAAAATTAACCCGAACCTCCATTTCAGACCATTCCAATTTAGCCCAAAAAGTCGCAACAGACAGCATAGAATCCAGAACCATTTGTGTCAAAAATCCAAAAATATCACCTAAAATCGGCGCCACTCTTGCAAAAATACCGGTCAAAAACACTAAAAGCATAGCCAAAGGCACAAAAGGCAAAATTATCAAATTAGCAAAAATAGCCACTAAGCTAAAAGATTCAAAGTATAACATCAAAAGCGGCAAGGTCATTACTTGAGCGGCGATTGTCTCTCCTGCTATCTGACGAATTGTGCCAGGCTTTTTATCGCCGAAGAAAAACGACTGAGCTACAGGAGCAAGAAACATCACGCCAGCAAAAGCCGCAAAGCTGAGCATCCAGCCAAGATCACCACTGGCATAATTTGGATTTATCATCAAAGTTATCGCCGCAACAAATAGCAGCAAGTTCAAAGGGTGAAATTTCCTACCATAATACCAGGCAAGCAAGCTTAACCCAGCAACCAAGCCGGCTCGAGACATACTTGGACTTAAACCCGTCACCCCGATAAATAAAACTACCATCATAAAACTAGAAAAAGCTGCCAAATATTTTGAATACCCAGCCAGAAAACGTCTAGAAAAGCGCACTAAAATGGTTAAGTTGTAGCCACTAGCTACGATTACATGCGTCAAGCCGACTATCCTTAAATTTTCTGCTAGATCTTCTGGTAGTTCCCTGCGCATGCCAAGTAAATACCCTAAACCGAGACTTGCCGACGGCCCTGAAACTACCTGACGAAAACTATCCGAGAACCAATTCCTAACAACCAAAATTGGATCACGATGATAACCGTTTCGAATCTCGGCAACTTCAGCTCTATATACAACTCCTGAGAAGCTACCAAATCCCTCCTGTAACTTTCCGTTCAAAATAACACTGTCGCTACGGCCAATCTTTGCGTCATCTTTTAATTGAATATAGACCATACCAGGTAGACGATGTTGGTTTATAGCTACATTTTTCAACCTTAAAATCATTCGATTTTTTGAATCTCGATCTGGATCTTCGGCGACAACGCCATAAACATAAACTTCATTTTGATAATACTCCGTGTATGCCATCTTAGCAAAAGTGTCGATCTCTGCCCTCGAAAATCCCGACAACAAGCCCCCAAATACAACCAAAATCAAAACACCGAAACTAGGCTTAACTATCAAAGAAACCGCTAAAATCGCTACCCCGACCCAAAAACTAACCCAGCTAAAACCTAGAGCAACATCGAACCAAATCCCAACCCACAAGCCTACAATAAAAAATAGCGACCAGCCAGCTATAATCATAGCCTTATCTAGTCGCAGCTTCATGATAAATTACCACCTCTTGCGTCATTAATTACATACGCCTGGAGCCCATAAACCTCTGCCCATGCTCCTGGCATTATCTTGCGCCTGTTTATATTGAGATTGCCAAATATAAGGAATTCTATATGTATATTCATAAGCATAGCCTTCGTTAATCATAGTATACGCCACATTAGTTCCATCCGACAAGTAAACATGCATTAAATGCCTGCCATATCTATCAATTTGATCCTGAGTTGGGTCATACTCCAAAATTAAGCCATTAGAGCCGATAATTTGACTAATTCTCAATGAAGGCTCCTGACCGAAACACTCAACAGGCTTTCGAGGATCTTTAGTTTCAGGAGTATTTAACCCTATTATGCGGATTTTTTTACCGTCAGCCTCAATAGTATCACCATCAGTAATCCTACTTGCATAAACCACTTTCTTACCCTCGGTCGCAATAGAAGCAGGTTTAGGCAGCGTTTCAGCCCTAGGCCGATCTTTAGGTTCAAGTTGCGACTCATCCTTAACCTGATTAGACTCTGACTTGCTGGGACTACTTACAGTCTTAGTGTCATTGACTTTAGACGATAAGTTAGTATTCTGCTCATTTTTTAACTGTATATTTTTAACAAAAAAATACAAAAAAGATATACCGACAACAATTAAAACGGCGACTATAAAGTATTTTAAAAAAATACGTACAATTTCACCCTCATAGCTAGAGATAGTTTTTTTAATCTCTCTACTACTGCGACGATACTCAATCCAAAACTTAATCTTTTCCATCTATTATATTTAAGTCAACATCTTTCAATTTATGTCCAGATAACATTGCTCGTTCTATAGTACCTCGTACCGTATCCGAATCCAGGTAAAAACTCTCTGGCAATGCATGAACCTCTGCCGCAATAGTATGCCCAGTTGAAAGCTCGGATTTCTCGATAGCGCTGCGTTTCTCGCTATATTGCCTCTGAAGAGTGTCGTAATTATTAGAAAATTCTTCTAGGGCGGTAATATCTGACTCAATTTTATGAATCAAGCTATTACTTTTCTTTAAAAGTTTTTGAGCTCGAGCTTCATCCCTTAGCTTACGGTTAATTTCTCTAGTTCTCCGCATATGGTCTATAAAAACACTATCTCGACCTCTCTTATAAAGAATTTTAAACTGAGAATAAATACCATATCCGGTACCCGCATACAAAACCAGGAGTAAAATCATCATAATAAATTCATATGCAATAAGAGTAATGTCTTCGACGAACCCCTCTTCTACGATATCAGATATTATAATTGTGGCTCGAATTGACAGCATTATAAATCCAATTGCCAGCCAAATATAAAAGAAGATATTCTTAAATAGAGCCAACTTCTGATTAGATAAATGTTTCTTTTTAGCAACATCCCATCCCAGATGAGCAGCGAAAAAACTACCCATAAAAGGAATCGCTAGAGCGAAAGCCGCAGCACTGGCGTCGTCCATATCAGAAAGTTTCTGTAACGCATCTAATAACAAAAACATATCAAGCAAGCTTAATACTAAAAGTATGATGATTAATATTACAACACCCATAGACCCCTTAGACACCTCAAATAGACTGACCGTAGACTCGCTAGACTTCTTGTTATTTTTATTCACCATCTCTAATGTCTCCTACTTTTTCGTCCGTAAGCCTTAGGGACTTTATTTTAGTATCCAAAGTCTTTAAACTTTCCTTGATAGCGCTGGAATCACCACCAAGCCGATCAATTTCTGAAGAATTATTCTTAATTTTAGAATAATCTCCTAATATAGCCTCATATTTATTCAAGTATTTAGAGTCTAGTTTCTGGTTAATTTTTGACTTATCATACTCAAGTCTATTTCTGAGTTCCGAAAAACTACCTGCTGCCATAAATATCAAAGATTCTAAAGATTTTACTGTTAATTTGTTTCTAAGGAGTAAACTATTAAACTGCTTCAAGGCAGTTTTACGCACAAACTCAATTTGCTCATTTTTGGGTTTTCTAAGGTGAATTTTTTGTTTAAAAAACCGATAAAATCTATTAGTCATCAATAGCTAGTCCTTTTTCATCCAGTAAATCTTTAACGTCTTTTGAATAATCTATGTCGATGGGCATATAATTTATGCATCCAGCCTTTTGAATCTTCCTAGAGGCAGTTCTAGTATAGGACATGGCAAAATTATTATAAGCTTCATTTATATTATTTATAGATAACTTAAGATTATCCTTATTATTACTCATTCTACTGCGACAGCTACTTATATTATTTTTAGCGTACTTTATTAAGCTCTTTTGATTAACATAAGAAGACTTGAGTCTGCCAGCTTCATGAATTAAATTTAAATTATCTTTCCTGACATTTTTCTTGGCTAAATCCAATCTTTTACTTATATCTTCAAGTTCTTTTTTTAACTTCATCAACTCTGGTTCAAGTTTAAAATTCAACTCCTCTTGATTTTCATTTTGAATATTATCAAATCTTACGATTTCATTGTAAATTAAATAGTCTCGCTTTTTAGATATTTTTTTAAGATAGCCAACATTTACAACATAAAGCGATTCAGTTATTGACTTATCCAAGTCCATTAGTTGCTTTTTGGATTTGATATTATTATCACGCATAAAGCGCATCATAACCCCGCGCCTGTCCAAAAAAGCTCTTAAGCGATAAATCAATCCGAATTTAATATGTTTATTAACCTGTTTTTGAGTGACAGGGTAGTAATTCCAGTTAGATATAGACATCACCTACAAGCCCCCTCTAGGCTGACTATTACAACACGATTTTTAGTAGCATTTTCTTCTATGCGCTCACCTGCATCACTAATATCCTTAAGCCTGCCCTCAAAATCACTAGAGCCTCTACCTTCAGCCTTGATGTCATTATCATTAACGCCAAGGCTTATTAACATTTCCTTAACTGCTTCCGCTCGCTTTCTAGAAAGATCGTTTTCATATGCTATACTCTTGTCAATTGTCTTAGCGGTATAACCCAATACCGACACATTGCTTCTACACTTCTTATATTCATCATAAACGGTCTTTAGAGCATTCTTCGATTCATTTTCATCTACAAATGTTGAATTATCTGGATTAAATTTTACTGAATTTTCATCAAATTTAAACACTCTTAGGCCACCACTAGTCCCGTTGACCTTAGTTACCTCCACCTTCTTAGGTGTAGGTATGGAATCTCCAGAAATAATCGTAGGATCAACCTCTAAATTCGCCCCCATGAACTGGAAGGTCCGCCTATAGATTTGTTCTAAATTACTTCTTTCACTTGCATCGAGGGAAGGCTGATTACCTGAAACAGAACCAAGACCTGTCCAAAAAATAGTAACACCACTCAAATCACCGGGATTGATCAGTCCCTCCTCCTTTAAACGATCGACAACCTCGGATGGATTTGAGTGAAGTAGGTCTGCAGATTGATTAGCAAAGTTTAACGGCTGAACATCAGAAAGTCCAGATCCGAAAACCAAAACCAGACCATTGTCAGACTTTTTTACAGACCTGGCAGCAGTAATAACTGTATTGAAATAGTCAGCGCCATCGGCATCTGGAGACGTTTCGCTCAATACTGTTTTAATTTTCGAATCAATATTTTTATCAATTGATTTAATAATTTTACTGGTATTACCTGATACTTTTTTAAATTCAATATCAATTTTTTCGCCACCCGGAATAGCCGACTGTATGGCTATATCTGGTTTTCCGTTGTATTGAAGCATGGAGTGTTTAAGATAATTTCTCATGTCTTTAGTAACTTCCGGCTTTGGAGAATTAGCATGATTGCCGACAACCATAACAATTTTATCGTAGGCATAATCATCATCTGCTACACATTCATTATCCTCATTAAAGCTAAATCCAGCTTTTTCACATTTATCCCTACTGTTATTATTGGCACTGATACCGAGAAAGACAGCTATAAAAATTATCAATAAAACAGGTATGCCGACACACAGACTGACAATAACTTTATTGTTCATAAACTTAGATCTCCAAAATTTAATATAAATCTAAGCTAAATTATATATATATATATATAATTTCAAGTCAATAAGTAATTAAGTGTAGACCTTAAACTCATCTATTTAATGATCGCCAATTCCACATCCCATCGCCCTCGACTTTATAGCTCCAATAGCAGTGGCCTAGAGTCTTCCGGTAGATATTTTTTTGGTGCTCGATATTCAATTTTAGTAATTTATGATGTCCGCTTTTATCGATTTCGTCAAAATATTTTTGCGCCAAAACAGCACTCCATTCACCAACGATTAAATCAACTCGCCATATTTTAGCCCACAATATAACTAAACCAAAAACTATTCTTTGCAAACTAAAATATCCGCTTAAAGACAAAAACCTCTCAAAAAATCCTGGCCCAATCACATACCAATGAACATCCATCACCGCTCGACACCCTCTTATCGCTCCGGACATAATTATTGGATGGAAAGCATCATGGTAAATTATTTTAACCTCTTTTGGTAAAATTAAACCTAGCTCTTTTGCGGTTTTTCGATACCATCGAATTAATTTAAAATAGTTAAATCCAAGCTTTGGCTCATTCAAAAGTTCAATACCATAAAGAGCCGGGTGATTTGCATATCTTTTTGCGACTCGAATTAATATATCCGAAGTATCTCGTTGAACCCTAGAAAACTTAAACCAATCAGCCACACCTTCTATTCCGCTATGTTGCTCGCCATTTTGAGAAAGTTCGGGCGCATGCATATCTAAAATAACCTTCATTTGATATTTTTCAGCCATATCCATAACCCAATCCAAAGTGGAAATATCAGACCCTTGTACAGGACTATCTTCAAAAACCCAGAATCCAAAAGGTAGACGAACTAAATTGATACCTCTACTCGACATAAACCTAAAGTCATCTTCCGTAATCCAGCCCTTCACGTGACAACTTAGACGCAACCTACCCTCTTCTGTATCTGTTAAACCCTTTAAGTCTACGGCATTCAAGCCCTCAAATAAGCTTGGAGTCATCCATTTTTCGGGTATCAACCATCCACCCAAATTCACGCCGTTCATTTTATTCATTGATAATTATTATAGCAAATTTGAATTTAAAAAAATATTTGACATCTGGTCATATTTTTTGATATAATCATATTAGTCGGGACCATAGCTCAGCTGGTTAGAGCACCTGCCTTT
>JBHAEP010000050.1:0-2581 GCA_041855665.1 Nanosynbacteraceae bacterium | reverse complement strand
CGTTAGTACTTAGACGTATAGGCTTTTTAACACCTCTAAATTCGTTATATCCAAGCAATAACCCTTCGTCCATAACTTGAGTTGGTCCATCTACTTGCTTTGCACGCTGACGCTCAACCTTCGAAGAAGGTATAGTGCTTTGAGTTGGTAAATGAAATAGAGTGGCTAATTCTACACTGTTTAAAACATTACTCTTTATCTCTTGAGGGAAGAACCTAAAAATATAGGCATCAATTAACTCTTGAATATTGCGAGTCATTGAAAACTTGAAGCCATTATTTGTCGCTGAATCAAACAAAGCGAAAGCAGCTACGACATTTTCAAGCAAAGCCTGAGCCCTAGCGGAAGTGTTCGAAGACACCACTACACGAATCAATGTTTCGTACCCAGGGTATTTAATCTTCTCTTCTATGGCTTCCAGTCGAGACTGATCCGTAGCTGATATCTGCTTAGTGATATTTTCTTCTTGTTGCTTAGTGCTATGATCCTCTGGCGGCTTCCATAAAGCCTCCATTATATCTCTTGCGGCAACAAGTCCAGTAAATCCAGCTCCCCCAGTTTTACTAGTGGTCTTCTCTTGCCTAATATTAGAAGCGGTAGATTCAGACTTTGAAGACCAACCTTCATCAGCTGGACGAATCAACATCTGGATCGCAATACCATCTTCTCGAGTGGCCGCAGCTAAGGCGTTTAATATTGCCCTTGAAGCATCTCTTTTAGACTCTTGGTAAGTTGCTATTGGATATTCATAGGATTTTTTAAGAGTAAACTCACCCCCTATAGTCCCGCTCACCTTACCTACATGACTAAAAATTGAAGTCTCTTCAACTTCTTGAAGTCGTGCAGTTGGATAAGCTGCCGCTACGGCATGTCGTATAACCTCAACTAAAATCACTGGAACTACGGCATAATAATGAACTAAACCTTCGCTGGCTACAATTTCAAAAGAAATATGGCGCTGACCATAAACCTTCGCCTTGAAGCCTTTGGTTGCGGTACTAGAAATGATGTTGTACATAGACTGAGCGTTAGATATAACCTCTTCAGCAACATCGCGCTCGTCTCTACCATTTGTATTAAAATCATCGCTTGATGGTGGTAGATGAATTAACAGCGGAACCATCTTCAGCCCGCGTTCATAATTCTTCGATTCGCGAGCAACCTTCTTGGCTTGAACATAAGCATACCATCCAACCAAAGCAACAGCAGCCAAGCCACCAAGAACCAACAAAACTAATAACAAAAACTCCATTCAAATACCCACCAAACTACTGTTCTATTCTTTTACCGTAGCGCTTTTCTATGTAATCCCTCCTAAGCGCCGAAATCCTCTTTTCCCTCTCGCGCGGATCTCCGTATGTCTCCGATATAATAGCCTTTGCTCTATCGACCCATTCTTTTTCTATCAAATCTTCGTCTGCCGCTGATTCTGGATTTTTATCA
Source organism: Nanosynbacteraceae bacterium (assembly GCA_041855665.1). GTDB lineage: Bacteria > Patescibacteriota > Saccharimonadia > Saccharimonadales > Saccharimonadaceae > JBHAEP01. The sequence goes on along the minus strand of JBHAEP010000050.1, from coordinate 1,138 downwards.
GATTGAGGCTTATCAATGGCCTGAACATTAGAATTAGGCTGGACAACCACAGGCACCGGCTGAGGCGCCAAAGGCTGAGCTTGAGCTATTTTGGAATCAGAATCACCTCGCTCTGCCGTACTAAAGCTACCAACCCTCTCTGCGGGAACTCCGTTCGACATCGACTCCCAAGAAGAATTAGACCCATTTTCTACAGGACTGTTCGGAAATTGATCTATTCTATTTGGTAATTTAGGTTCCATAATTCTAACAATAATAATACCATAAAACTTAAGCTTTTTATATAAAATAATCTATATAAAATCACTGCCTAGATACATAAAGACACCCAATCAAAACAAAAGCCAATACTAAGAAAAACTCATAAAACCCTACACCTCCAACAGACTGCAATCCCAAAAGCAGTATTGGCGCTAAAGCTATGACACTTGAGTAATAGTAAATCTTTAACGAAGACAGCCTAACAAAAGGTTTCTTACGAACTTTGTCACCTCCATATTTAACCAATGCAAAATTAATCACATTAATCAAATTACTGGCTATTATTAAGCTAGCTACATAAAAGATTAAAAATAGAAATAAAACAACAATAGGCCCCGAAGTAACAGGTGAAGTTTGCTGTAAAATAATTCCGGCAATTAACACACAAACAATTAAAATAATGCCGCTTATTCTTATATTCATATTTTATATAATAACAGAAAAACTAAACTAAACACATAAGAGAAATGAATGCACTAGATTTATACCTCAACGCTACATCCGCCGCTACAAAAACAACTATTAGGCGCGTGCGTATACTTGGAAATGAGTGCATCCATAATCTCAAATGTTTCTGACCGCTCCCGTGTCGGGAGCTTAAACTTTCGATGTTTCCGCTAGTATGCTGAGTATTCATTCTATTAAAAAATACTAGGATTAAACTCAGCATAATAGGTACTGACAATCGAGCGCTCAACATCTTTCGACGGAGCATCAACGACACCACTATACAATGGTGATATCGTTGATTTTCCGCCAAAAAGGAGCTTTATCAAAATGTATAGATTCTCGTTTATTTGTAAGGTGCGTTTTATTTTTTGCTTTAGTGTTTGTTTCTTTCAAAAGCTTAACCTTATAATACCAAAGCACTAGCAAT
>JBHAEP010000049.1:0-8003 GCA_041855665.1 Nanosynbacteraceae bacterium | reverse complement strand
TACAAGCTTCTAGCTGAAGATAAGTTGCGAAATATTAAAAGCTACAATGAAAAGATAGCCAAAGAGGCAAAAAAGATTCCAGTCGAAGGCGAGGATGGCCCTGAAGATACTAAGCCAGAAGAGGGTAAGATGCCGTATATCGTGATTGTTATCGATGAGTTAGCGGATCTTATGATGGTTGCCTCTAGAGAGGTTGAGGCGTTGATTGTTCGTTTAGCACAGAAAGCTCGTGCTGTCGGTATTCATCTGGTTCTTGCTACTCAGCGTCCGAGTGTGAATGTTATTACTGGGCTTATTAAGGCTAATGTTCCATCTAGGATTGCCTTTACAGTTGCAAGTAATACAGATAGTCGAACAATTCTCGACCAAGGTGGCGCTGAATCTCTACTTGGTCAAGGTGATATGCTATTGCTTGGTCCAAAAATGAATAAACCAATCCGCGTTCAGGGTGCTTGGGTTTCAGATGATGAAGTTTTGAAGATTACTGATCATTTACGCGCTCAATCCGCTCCGCAATATAATGAAGAAATCATTAGTCAACCTGTTCATATTGATGCTAAAGGTGGCGTTGTTATGGATGGTGGCGGATCTAGCTCTACTAATGACACTTTCAAGGATGCGGTACGAGTAGCTGTTGAAAATCGAAAAGCTAGTACAAGTCTTTTGCAACGTAAACTAGGAATTGGCTACAGTAAAGCTGCTAGAATTATGGATGAAATGGAAGAACAGGGAATTATCGGTCCAGCCAATGGCTCAAAGCCTCGCGAAATTCTAGTTCATAGCATGGAAGATGTTTTCGGTCCAGAAGGTGAAGATTAAAATTTCAAATACCACTCCAGTTCAAGGGGTGGTATTTTGTTTAAAAATATGCTATAATTAAAGAGTTATTAACCTAAGGTTGCCTGGAATAAGGTAACCATCCAAATTGGATTCCAAAGGAGGATTCTATGAAAGAGTACGAACTAACAGTTCTTATTCACCCAGATCTTGAAGCAGATCTAGAAGCGCCACTTGGTAAAGTTCGCGATATCGTGAAAAAAGCCGGCGGCGAAATTAAAAAAGAAGATGTTTGGGGTAAGAAAAAACTTGCATACCGCATCAATAAAGAAGATTTTGCAGTTTACGTTCAGCTTGATGTTGAACTTCCAGCAGAAGCTCCGCTAAAGATCAGCAACACTCTAAACATTACTGATGAAGTTCTTCGCTACTTGCTAGTCAAGGTTGACGAAAAAGGTCGTCAAGCTCTAGCTGAAGCTAAAAAAGACGAATCAGAAGAAGCTTAATTTAAGCAAAAGGGGATTTTTATGGCAAAAAGCATCAACCAAGTAATTTTGATGGGTCGTTTAACTCGAGACCCAGAACAGCGCACTACAGCTTCTGGAAAAACGAATGCTAGTTTTAGTATCGCAGTGGACCGATTTGGTCAGGATGATCAAGCTGACTTTTTCGATGTAACAGCATGGGAAAAGTTAGGCGAGCTAGCTGTGCAATATATCAGCAAGGGAAGTCGCGTTTTAGTTCAGGGTCGACTTCGCCAAGATAGCTGGGAAGATAAAGAAACTGGAAAACGTCGCAGTCGCATCGAAGTAACTGCTACAGACATCACTTTCCTAGATAGTCCAAACCGTGAAGGTGGCAGCTCATATCAAGCCCCAGCATCAAACAAAGATCAGGTTGATGATAGCAATATCGATGATACCCCAATTGATTTAAGTGAAATTCCATTTTAATAAATAAGAAAGGATTGTCATTATGGCAAAACGATTTAAAAAAGATACTCCAGCGTATTTTGACTATCGCGATGTGAAGACATTGCAGCGCTACATTAATGTTTATGGTCAGATTGAACCAATTGCTAAAACTGGTCTAAGTGTAAAGCAACAGCGCCAGCTTGCGGTTGCTATCAAGCGCGCACGTCATCTAGCACTACTTCCATTCGTAACTCAAGGATAGTCGATGTATCAGCCAACAGATCTTAAAAAAGGAACTGTTTGCCAGATAGACGGCAAGCCGTATCGAGTTGTTGAATATGGTCAGAAGGTTATGGGTCGCGGCGGAAGTATCGTTAATGTGAAGTTGAAGAACTTGATTGACGGAAGTGTGATTCCAAAAACTTTCAAGGGTCAAGATAAAATTGAACGAGCGGAAGTTAGCAATAAAACAGTGCAATATTTGTATACGGACGGTGATTTGTTCTATTTTATGGACCCAGCTACATTTGACCAGTTTGAGTTGAATTCTGATGTTGTTGATTCAGCGGCAAATTACTTGAAGGAAGGCGACGAGCTAAGTTTACAGTTCTTTGGTGAAAAAGTTATCAATGTTGAACTTCCGAAAAATCTATATCTTGAAGTTACATACACAGAAGACGTTGTAAAAGGCGATACAACATCTAGTGTACTGAAAGATGCTACTTTAGAAACAGGTTTGGTTATTAAGGTTCCGGCATTCATTAAAGTTGGTGATTTCATTTCAGTAGACACCGCTACTGGCGAATATCGCGAACGTAAAAAATAGCATAAGCTTTTCATGGTATAATATAAACCATGAAGCGTATCAAAAAATCACTCCAAAAATTACGCAATTTACCTATTTTGGTGAAAATTTTAGTGGTAATTCTAGGGGTGATTTTTGTTGTTATTTTGGCGCAAATTTTTTATCCGAAGAATTTAACTCCTCCAAATTTCAGGATTTTCGGTCATTCTGCTGGATTTCGGACAAGAATTGATGTAAGTCAGCAGATTCAAAATAAGTTTTTAGAATCCAAAATTAAAATAGCCGGCAAAGGCAGGGAGGTTGAATATAGTCTTTCGGAGCTTGGTTTTAGTATAAAAGACGTTGACAAAGAGGTTTCGCGCTCTATGGATTTTAGCTTTAGTGAAAGATTGATTCCTTTTGGCTGGATATTTGACGCAAGGTCGATAGACGTTTTGAATTTAACTAAAGATGGTGGAGTTTTAGGTGAAAAAAGTCATGAAATTCTTCAAAAACTATCTTTTGAGGCTAAAGAAGCTGAAATTAAGATTGAGAATGATGAAATTGTCATTCACCAGGCTCAAGATGGATTTTCAGTTAGTCATGATGAAGTTCAAAAATCACTAGAAAGCATCAAGTACGACTCTAAAAATATCAAAATTTCTCTAAGTGGTGAAACAATAAGTCCATCAAAAGGTCAAATTAGCGCCGATCTAGAGCAGGAGATTAAGTTTTACTATACAAAAAATATTATAGTTTATCAGCAAGGTCAACGCTATCAAATACCTAAAGATGATATTTTGAGCTTTATTGATATCGATTATCAATCTCAAAAAGCAAATATCAATCAAGATAAAATAAAAAGTTCTTTGGATAAACTTCCGAAAGAGTGGTTCATTGAGCCTGGCATTACTACTGTCAAAATCGAAGACGGCCAAGAGGTTGGTCGCCAAGAAGCTGTAGCCGGAACAGCTGTTGATAAAGATAGCATGAGTCAGAGAATTGCTGATGTTTTGAGCGCTAGTGGCCAAAATCAATACCTAGAATTAATCACTGTTCAAATTCCTCCGAAAATAAACTACTCTGAAAGCTTTACAAATTCACAGGCGGGACTTCAGGCTTATTTAAATAAAGTTGCGCGTGAAAACAATATACGAATTACAGTTCAGCAACTGGGCGGAAATGGCTGGAGTGCTAGTGCTAGGGGTGGAGAATCAACTGTTTCAGCTAGCACTTATAAAATATTTATTGCTCTTAGGCTTTTTGAGGATATGAAATCTGGAAATTTGGGCTGGGGAAGTAGCTTTATGGGTACGTCTGTAGACGACTGTTTTAACCAGATGATCATCGCTTCAACTAATGCTTGCGCCGAAGGCTGGATTCGTTCGTATGGAACTGGTAATCTAAATAATTTTCTATCATCAAAAGGCTTTGGTGGCACACGCTTTTCAGATGGATCAGCAGCTGTCACTACCACTGACACTCTGGTGAGTTATTATGTTCAGCTATGGAATGGCAATTTAATGTCGGCAGCTCATAAAGATAGGCTAATGAGGTCTCTACGTAGCCATTATTTCACCAAGGGAATTCCTGCTGGCAGTCGTGGCACGGTGTATAATAAGGTAGGATTTTTGTGGGACTACACGCACGATAGCGGAATAGTTGTTCATCCACAAGGAAATTATGCGATTGCCATTATGACAAAAGGCTATTCTTATGCTAAAATCGCACAGATCACGAGAGAAATAGAAGGAATAATGTATCCATGAATAGATTAGATAAAGAAATGCTTGAGCGTGGAATGACTGAAACTCGTTCACAGGCCGAAAACTGGATTCGACTAGGGAAAGTTTTTGTTGACGGTAAGCAAGCCAAAAAAACTGGTCAAGCCGTAGATGAAAGTAGTGTTATTGAGTTAAAGGTGTCTCAAAAATATGTTAGTCGAGCTGGTCTGAAGCTAGCTAGCGTGGCTGATGCTCTAGGTGTTAGTTTTGGAAAAAAGATTATTTTAGATGTTGGCAGTAGTACCGGAGGGTTTACGGACTTTTCTTTGCAGAAAGGTGCTAGTAAAGTTTTTGCTGTCGATGTTGGAACGGATCAATTGCACCCGAGCTTACGTTCTGATGAGCGAGTTATTTTGCATGAAAAGACTGATATTCGAGATTTTTATTTACCCGATGGAATTCGCCCCGATATTGTAGTCATGGACGTTTCTTTTATTAGCTCGCGTGAGCTTTTGCCTCATATATTCAAAAATCTATCTAGTTCAAAAACTGAATTCATTATCATGATAAAGCCACAATTTGAAGCGGGTAAATTCCAAACCAATAAAGGTGTAATAAAAAACGACACTGTCCGTAGAAAAATCTTGAAGGATTTTGAAGCTTGGGTGCGTCAATATGCCACTGTAGTAGCAAAGCAAGATTCTGCCGTGGCGGGTGCAAAAGGCAATAGGGAGAGGTTTTATCTTTTAAAAAAGAGGAAGTAGTCTAAATTGACAAAATCATCTCAAAAGTATATAATATAATTATGTAAATTATTCAAAAAGATGATTTATCAGCACATTTCAAAAATATTTTAGAAAGAAGGTGATTTTGGTGTTTGCACCAAAACTAGAAAACGGAAAAATCCCTCCATTCTGGGTGGTTTTTCTGGTGTCGATGGCGGTAGGATTTGGTATTGTTATGGGTATTTTCAATAACGCTCGTAATGATTCTACCTCTAACGAACTCAATTCTTCGCCTCGAAGTTATGCTTCAGCTGACGAAGGCAATGTACAGACTGCTGAAGCTTCTCCTGAAGCCGATGTTGTTGCAGTAGATGCTCTGGTTTATGATCCTAGTCAGTCAGCTTCGGGGTCTGCAGGTGATCCAACGGGCATTTCTAGTTCGGCTAGTGAAAACACTGGAAGTGTTCAGAATCAATCTATTCCAAGCGAAGGTAGCTTTGAAAGTCAGCCGAGTGTCGGCGAGACAAGTATTGCTAATTTCAATGAATCGATTGGCGTAGCTGGTCATGGTAAAATATCTGGAGCTCGGCCGCTTGGCATTATAGCTTTAGATATCGACATGAATGCATCGGTTAAGATTTTGCCAGAAGACTCTGTTGTTAGTAACGGTGATTCTGTCATTATTGACCCTCCGTTCGATAAAGACACCGTATATTGGTGGAGCCAGTCTGGCAGGGCAGGGTATGGAGCCACTGATTCGGTGACAATATTTGGCCATAATAGCATTATTTATGGAGATTATACTTTTTCCAAGCTCGGGAGCCCTAATTCTCGTCCAGGAATGACCATCTCTATAGATACCGATCAAGGCCGAGTTGACTATATCGTTACTGAGGTGATGCGGGGTAAAGACCGCGGAGCTTTACTTAACGACTCTAATGTGCAGGACTACAAGCCTGGATATAACGACCTGGTTTTGGTGACCTGCGATAATGTTACTTGGTATGGTCAATCAACCGAGAATATCGTCGTATTGGCTAAACTAGCATAAAACGACACTCTTTCTAAAAAAGCCATGCTCTTTAAATGGGCATGGCTTTTTTTCTTTATACATTGAAGCGAAATTCTACAACATCTCCTGGCTGCATAACGTAATCACGGCCTTCGGTACGAACCTTTCCGGCAGCTTTGGCGGCTTGTTCGCTACCAGCTGATATTAAATCATCATAATCAATAATTTGAGCCGCAATAAATCCACGCTCGAAGTCTGTGTGGATAACTCCGGCAGCTTGTGGTGCGGTATCGCCCTGGTGAATTGTCCAAGCGTGAACTTCTTTTGGACCAGCTGTCAGGTAGCTCTGTAGTCCTAGTGTGTCATAAGCTGCATGAATCAGCTGCATCAAGCCAGTTTCTTTTACTCCGTAGCTTTCGAGCAGTTCTTCTGCGTCCGATTTGTCTAAGCCTCGCAGTTCTTCTTCTAGTTTCGCAGAAACAAAAAGGCTTTTTGCTGGTGCTACGATTGATGCTATCTCGGCTTTTTTATGTTCGTCTACTAGTGTATCTTCACTCACGTTAAACGCATAAATGACGGGTTTTGCTGTCAAAAGATGAAGATCCTTGATTGCTTCAAAATTTACATTTTCTAGAGAAGAAAGCGGCTTGCCGCTCGCTAGTTCATCTTTTAAGCTTTCTAGGTACGCCATTTGCTCGCGAGCTTTCGGGTTGGCTTTTGATTCTTTTTGAAGCTTAGGTAGGCGAGAGTCGATAGTTTGAATATCAGCTAAAATCAATTCAGTATTGATAATCTCTATGTCATTTTTTGGATCCACCGGTGCTTCATCATGACGCAATATATCAGGGTTTTCAAATGCGCGAACCACGTGAACAATTGCATCACACTGGCGAATATTTGCCAAAAATTTATTGCCCAGACCTTCACCCTGGCTAGCTCCGGCCACTAGTCCGGCAATATCTACGAAGGTTACACTTGCTGGTATGATTTTTGTGCTACCGTAAATTTTAGCTAGATTGTCTAGCCGTTCGTCGGGGACGGGTACGATACCGGTGTTGGGCTCGATTGTTGCAAAAGGATAGTTTGCGGCTAAAATTTCATTATTTGTTAGAGCATTGAACAAAGTAGATTTTCCTACATTTGGCAGCCCTACGATTCCTATAGATAAACTCATAGTTTAATTATACTAAAAAATACTGAAAATTTTTAGGAAAAATGGTATTTACAAATTTGCAAAACTGTGGTATATTAAAAGCATCAGCAACCAGTTGATACAATGTTTTGGCGAAAAATCAAGGCTTGTAGGAACTGGCGGCTGGGCGCTCCGCTAGTTCTTATAAGCGTTGAGCTTTTAACAAAACGAATCCAAACCAAAAACTACTACGTTTAAGGACGTGATTTCAATGGTACAGGTTACCAACAACTCAAACCGCAACGTCGGCTCTGCTCTCTTCAAGAGGGTTGGCGCTGTCGGTGCGGCTGTAGCTATCGGCTGCGGCATTCTGGGTGTAGGCTCTGTTGCGAGCGCAGTTTCTGATACTTATTCAGTTACTGCCAACGCAATTCGCGTGTACACTCCCGGCCCCAATAACGGCAACGTTATCGGCCAGACCTATTCGCCTGATTTTCTAGGCGAACCGGGGTCGCGTATTGCGTACAAGAGCTCACTGTCTTCTACCTGTCCTGTCTTCGACAGGACTGTAGATGGCCAGGACTACTACGCGGGTGCTGGTTACAAAATCCTTTTTCATGAAGTTGGAGGGGGTGGAGATCAGTATTACCATCTCGGTGTAAATATCGAGCTTCGCGACTCATCGGGCGTACTCCTTGAGGGTGAATCAGGATTTTTCTCGATCTATGATCGCCAGATAGTTGTTGATTACACTGATGAGGAGTTTCAGTTTAATGTTTGGGTCCTGGAGGATGTATATCATCAGCGTGGTTCTGAAGTTGATATTTACGTTAACTTCTACGACAAGTCCAGTGGTGAATCCTACGGCAACTTCGTCATCAATTCAAACTGCGTAAACTCTGCGGTGAGCCCTGATCCTGAGCCCACTCCGACCC
>JBHAEP010000048.1:0-8527 GCA_041855665.1 Nanosynbacteraceae bacterium | reverse complement strand
CTTGCCGCTCAAACTCATAAGCAGCGGCGCGCTCAACACTTCTAAAACTATTAAGATTCTTAATTTCAGTACGAATACCAAGCTTTTCCTCGCCAACCTTGCGCGCAGAAATATTAACATCAAAACGCATATTTCCTTGATAAAGGTCGCCATTGGAAATACCAGCAAAAACCATTCTCTTATGAAGCTCCTCTGCATAAGCTCTAGCCTGTTCCGCAGAGTGAATATCAGGCATTGATACAATCTCAATTAACGGAGTTCCCGCGCGATTTAAATCAACCAAAGAATAGTCGCCGTAATGGGTTAACTTTCCAGCATCCTCCTCTAGATGCGCATGCTCGATTCTAACTGAAAAAGTTTCACCATTCGGTAGAATTGCATCAATTTTACCCTCTCCAATGATTGGCTGATACATCTGAGATGTCTGATAACCTTTCGGTAGATCAGGGTAAAAATAATGCTTGCGATCAAATCGCGAAACATTTGCAACTTTGGCATTCAAAGCCTTACCCGCCCGAACAGCTAGGCGAACAGCTTCTTTATTCAAAACTGGCAGCATACCTGGCAACGCATAATCAACCGGACTAACTACCGTATTTGGCTCCTTGTCTCGGGCGTCATTGTCAACAGCGCTAAACAACTTAGTCTTCGTTGCAAGCTGAACATGGCACTCAATACCAATTGTCATTTCGTACTTATTTAAAACTTCTGATTTCACTGACATTATAAAGCTCCTACATCTTTCAAAGCCTGCCTAAAAGCCGACAAGGCTCGCTTGGCATCTTGATAATTCACTACGACTTCCGGTTCGTGCGCAATTCGATTACGTAACTTATGTGCACCCCAAACAGCATTTGGGTTTGTCCATTCATTTTGCATACGTTTCATACGCTCACCCATAGTATTTCCGCGCACACCGCGCTCTTTCATGGCATGATCTAATAATTTATCCGCCTGAATAACACTTAAATGCAAGCTGTCTGGATTGTCTTTTTTAAGATTTTGCTCAATTCGATGCCAAAGATTACGATATTTTTCTTTATTGATCTTTGGGCGATTTAATTTAGCGGCAATCCCAACCAGTACGATAAATATACTTATTAAAATTAGCGCCAAAGACAGCCAGGTCATAGGATTTAAATTCATATTATTTCACTCCTTCAACACCACTAGCTATAGCGAGTAGTTTAGCGTCAGATTTCATTGAGCCAATAAGCTGAACTCCAACAGGAAGATTCGCCTCGGTCGCACCAGCTGGAACACTAATCGCTGGAAGACCAGCCAAGCTAGCTGGAACAGTCATAATATCCGCCAAATACATCTTCACCGGGTCGTGCGAATTCTCACCAATACCAAAAGCTGGAGTTGGAGAAACAGGTCCGATTAAGGCATCATATTTCTCAAATAGTTTATTGAATTCTTGTATTAACAGAGTGCGGGCTTTTTGCGCCTGTGTATAATAAGCGTCGAAAAATCCACTTGAAAGAACATAGCTTCCAATCATAATCCTTCGCTTATTTTCAGTCATGAAACCTTCATCTCGACTTCTACCATAAAGTTCAGCAAGATTCATAACACCCTTAGATCTATGTCCGTATCGAATACCATCATATCGAGCTAAGTTGCTACTAATCTCTGCTGGAACAATAATATAATACATCGCTAGAGCATACTTCAAAATCGGCATTTCAACCTCTTCAAATTCAAACCCTAAGCTCTTCATTTTTTCAATATATTCACCAACCCTAGCGCGAACTTCTGAATCGACATCATCGGTCATGAAATCTTTAATTACTGCAATTTTACCCTTAGAGATGGCTTCTTCTTTATGCATAAAATCATCAAGAGTTGTCATATCCCTAGAATCCTTGCCAGCCATAATCTCCATTACGATTGCCGCGTCATCTGCACTATTCGCAAAACAACCGATAGTATCAGTACTACTAGCCATTGCAACAACACCATATCTACTAACAGTTCCGTATGTTGGCTTCACACCTACAACACCGTTAAAGCTCGCCGGCTGACGAATCGATCCACCGGTGTCAGTTCCTAGAGCAAAAGGTACGACATTCATCGCTACAGCTACCGCGGAACCCCCAGACGAACCTCCGGCAACCTTAGTGTCATTGTGTGCGTTTTTAGTAACTCCAAAAGCCGAATTCTCGGTACTTCCACCATGAGCAAAAGCGTCCAAATTTGCCTTGCCTACACAAATAGCACCCTCGGCCTCTAATTTATCAACTGCAGTCGCCTGAATTGGCGGAAGGAAATTCTTTAGCATATCACTAGATGCAGTTGTCGGACCATCAAATGTTAAGAAATTATCCTTAACAATAAACGGAACTCCAGCCAACCGCCCTGAAATTTCTCCATTTTGAACCGCCTCAGCCCGCTTCATGGCACGCTCGCGAGTGATATGCAAGACGGCATTTTTATCAGAGATAGATTCAATCAAGTCTATCGCTTTCTTAACTGACTCTACTGCGTTTTCTGGCTTAAAATCTGAAATATAAGAACTCATAACTATAACACCTTCGGAACTTTAATTTGACCAGCTTCAGTGTCTGGAGCTAAAGACAATAGTTCTTCGCGACTAGGTAGACTTTGATCAATTTCATCTTCGCGAACCACATTAACCATATCACCAACCATAAAAGTTGGTTCAACTCCAGATGTGTCAAGCTCTGCAAGCTCATTTATATAATCAACAATATTCGCAAGGTCTTTTTGAAGTGCAGCCGCTTCGTCTGGTTTTAACTCCAAACTGCTTAAACGTGCCAACTGCAACACGTCATCCTGAGAAATTTCTGTCATATAAATAGTATACGACATCTGTAAAAATCGTGCAAAATTTAATAAGATATAATTTTTGGAGAATAGACAGTTACCATTTGAGGTAAGCCATAGCGACTATATGTACCGCTAGGTAGGGTAATTCCATTATAAATCCAGCCTATAGAATCGGCAGTGCTGCTGCCTGGCAAGGTTGGATTATCGGGGTTATTAATTACACTGACTGATCTCATACCGTAGTTTGCAACATACATCTTTCCATCTGGACCCGCTAAAACCTGACCACCGCCACTATTGGCTGTACTAGTATTAGCTATATACTCTTCACTATTTTTTACATCGTCAGACGACTGAGCTCCACTAATTTTATAACGAAACAATCCCGCCCTGTATAGCGTAGAAACATACAGATAATTTTCCTTTGGTGAAAAAGATATTCCATAATTTTCACTATAAGGACTGTCTGCAGTTGGTCGTATAGATACATTCCATTCGTACTTTGGAGTTATCTTGCCCGTGTCGGCTGAAAAATCAACAACCCTAGCTAAACCGGAAGGTAGCGGAGAGCGACAAGATGCAGAGTTTAAACAATTTTTACCAGAACTAATAGCTAGCTGAGAGTAGCTTTTATTAAAATTCATACTATCGAAACCTAAATTCGTCGGACCAGGAGCATAAGTTGCATAATTTAGACCTGTAGAGAATCTCTGTGGCGGATTTCCACTAAAACCATCATTATTAAAATCAAAAACTAAAATATCTAAACTCGGTTTAGTGGTTGTTATAACCCAGTAGCCATCTCCGCTACTCTTTGGCGCCACAGTAAGGGCCTCAGTAGTATATCCTAATTTACCTGTCCATAAGGGCGTATTTTTTGCCTCATCTTGAATACCACCCTTCCCGCCATCTAGCGACATATCGACAATTGAATAATAAAGCTCACCTAGACCTCTAGCGCTAGCTAGACTTGAAGTGTCGGCACTATTGGTTACAATGATATATTTGCCGTCTCGACCGGAGTTAAGTGGAAAAGAAGCTGCCGCCTGGGTTCCACTGCTACTACCATTTAATCCTGTACTGTTATACATAACAGCCCCACTACTATTGAAAACACTCCTACCGTCAGTCCAAAACTTTAAATTACCAGACGTATCCGTAATGACAGTTACGCCTTCTCCGGCGGTGTATCTTGTATTATTTCTAAAGATTCGACTGCTATCGCCGCTGACACCAAAATCAATCGCAGCTTGAGTCCCAAAATACCAATACCTTTGAGTTGCTCGAGTTTTCGCTTGATCATTTTCTTGAATTATTGAACGATAAATCACCGACTTATATTCAGCTACCGGACGAACTCCGCCCCCGTGACCGCGAGGAAATTTAGTTGCTATACCTTCAACTTTAACCCTAGTTACACCCATATTAACTTCTGGCGGATGAATTACAACCCTAGTAGAAACATCTAAATTGCTCGCAACTGCACATCTTCTTTCAGCATAATCAGACCCATGACCCGAACAAGACAAGTTTCCCCTACCGGAGCATTTCTCCGTATACGTGGACATCGGAGAAGTCCATCGATAGCCCTGCTTTAGGCACTCTTCGGCAATAGCAGCCCCTGATTCCGCCGCCTCAAAAGCTAATTGATTATAATATTGACTAGCGATACCGGATCGAATTGAAGCTAAACCCTGCATCGCTGCACCTAAAACCATAAGTAGAATTACCGAACTCAAAACAACAGACGGCAATGCAAATCCACCAAAAGAAAAACGCCCACGTTCCATACTTTTAGTATAACATGAGCGCTATGGTTAACAATGGCAAAGATTATCGTTTTTCAATAAAGGTATGGGCGCTACCTCTAGCTCCCCCTCGACCAGTTCGACCGATGCGGTGAACGTAATCCTCATAAGTCTGAGGTGTATCATAATTTATCACATGAGTAACATTTGGAATATCCAAGCCTCGAGCAGCCACATCAGTCGCCACTAAAACCTTAACTTCTTCTTTGGCGAATTGTTTCAAAGCTCGCTGTCGCTGAGACTGACTCTTATTCCCGTGAATTGCTGCAGCTGGAATACCATGCTTTCCAAGCTGATCGCTAAGTCTCTGAACTCCATATTTAGTTTCACCAAAAACCAAAACCTTTTCATAGGCTTCATCATTTAAAAGTTCTTTTAGTAGCTCATATTTGTGGTCACGATTCTCTGCCTCGATAACGGTTTGTTCAACATGATCGCTAGTTTCACCCGTACGAACAGAAACTGTCACAGGACTACTTAAAAATTCATTCGCAATCTTCTCTACCTCAGGAGTGATAGTCGCACTAAAGAATAGCGTTTGTCGCTCCTTCGGAAATTCAGCTACAATCTGCTTGATATCTGGTAGAAATCCCATGTCAAGCATCCTGTCCGCTTCGTCCAAAACCAAAGTTGTCATATTTTTCAAATTAATCGCTCGACGCTCAATCAAATCCTTAAGTCGACCAGGTGTCCCGATAATAATATGCGGACGTCGCTTAAGGGCCCGAATCTGACGATCCATATTCATGCCACCAACTACAAGGGTTGAATACACCCCTAAACCTTTACTGAATTTAAAGGCTTGCTCCTCAATCTGCTGCGCAAGCTCGCGAGTTGGCGCTACAACCAAAACACTTGGTCGAAGCATAATTCCACTCTGTCGCTCCAAGATCGGCAAAAGAAAAGCTGCGGTCTTGCCTGTTCCAGTATTTGCCAGCCCGATAACATCCTTCCCAGATATAATCTCTGGTATAGCCTGATCCTGAATAGCGCTTGGATTTACGTAGCCTTTAGCTGCAATATTCGCCTGCAACTGAGCACCGAAAGGAAAATCTGTAAACTTGTGCTTTGGCTGGTAAACAACTTCCTCGTAGTCTTTAGCTTTGTTGATAAATTTCGACGGATGAATATACTGCTTACCGTTGTTTTTCTTGCGATTATTAAATCGTCGTTTGTGTTGCGGACGTCCTCCAGCAGATCGACTCTGATTGGCGCGAAAATTTCGGCGGCGACCGCCCTGATGATTTTCTGACATAAAAAATTTAGCTCCTTTCGGGAGATTAGTGTTTCTCGGCACTGTAAAACTAGAGATTTTTTATCGTATCTCACGCCAGGAATTTTCTAAAATAAAATTGCGTGATCGATACATTCCATAATTCAAAATGCTACTTATATAATTCTATCATTTTAATGAAAATAAATCAAACAACAAAGGCCAAGACTAAATCAGCCTTGACCTTCTATGATTAAATTAAACTAAATTATCTAGCGCGATAATTTTCGATTCGCGAACTTCCTCGGCCATAGCCATTATCCATAGTTTTTACAATATTAGATATGCTTAAAAATAGTCCAGAAATTATAACCAAGCCGGCTAAAATTGATGTCGCAACCAGAACCATATTTGACAAAGCTGCGCTTTTATTTTGTCCGACAACAATACTACGAAAATACATCGATGCAAAAGCTGTGATTAAAAGCACCGCTCCGCCCATTAAAAATTGCCCCAAATATAATCCCTTCAAGAATACTAATGACGAAATCAAATTAGACGCCATGAGTGAAATCACAAAAATAGCAATCAACAATAGTACTGCATAAGTTCCATATGTCGTATACTTGTAAGCTTTCCGACCTACAAAACCTGGGCGAGCTTGAATGGAATTTGAAACCCTGCTAAACAAAGTCCTGGCAACAATAGCATTGATCAACCCAAAAGAAGCAAATATAACAACCAGGCTAATCAAAAAACTATTTCCAGAGAAAAATGCAGATGAATAACCTAATGCACCAACTCCAAATCCAACGATAGCAAATACCAAACTAATACAAGCTAGTAAATATTCAACAGCAATTGAATCAGCTAGAGCCGGGAGTTTTTTCTTAGATTTGGCCACTACTTGACTTTCTTTAGTATCATTTCGGCCGCTTTTTTCTTCCACCCGTGAAGCTTCTTCTTCTCTAACAGCTTCTCTAGTATCATTTTTAAGGCTTTTTTCTTCAACGATCTTATCTCCTTTAATTTTACCTGATTGTTTTTCATTCTGCTTATTATCTGTCATTGCTATCTCCTTTTTAAGAATCTTACAAATAAATTCTGAAAAAATCCTGAAATTTTACATTCTCGATTGAATTTCCTTAATATTATCTCGCAATTCTGCCGCTTTCTCAAACTCTAAATTAGCACTCGCCACCTCCATTTGAGCCGTCATTTCGCGTATCAAGGTCGCGTATTCATCTTTCGGAATCTTTTTGAGGTCTAATTTCGGAACCTCCTCTTCTTTACCAGGAATAATAGCTCGCAAACCTTCATCAATATCTTTAGATACACTCCTAGGAGTGATGTTATTATCTCGGTTGTATTTTTGCTGAATTTCACGCCTTCGATTCGTTTCATCTATGGCAGCCTGCATACTCCTAGTTATCCTATCGCCATACATCAGAACCCGACCTTCTTGGTGTCGAGCGGCACGACCAATAGTCTGAATCAAAGCGCTTTCACTTCGCAAAAAGCCTTCTTTGTCGGCATCCATTATAGCCACTAGGCTAACTTCCGGCAGATCCAAACCTTCTCGCAAAAGATTAATTCCAACTAAAACATCATAAACACCGCGCCGCAAATCTCTCAAAATATCTCCACGCTCTAAAGTATCCACTTCGCTGTGAATATAAGCCGTCTTGATGCCAATCTCAACGAGATATTGCGATAAATCTTCCGCCATTCGCTTTGTTAAGGTAGTAACCAAAGCTCGTTGACCCTTTTTAATAGTTTTACGAATTTCATCGATTAAATCATCAACCTGGCCATCTATTGGTCGAACTTCGATCGGCGGGTCCAAAAGTCCAGTCGGACGAATCACTTGCTCGGCTGGCTTTGGACTATGTTCTAGTTCGTACACCCCTGGAGTTGCTGAAACATAAATAGCTTTATTAATGTGACGATCAAATTCCTCAAACTTTAATGGACGATTGTCCAATGCACTAGGCAACCTAAAGCCATGCTCAACCAAAACCTCCTTGCGTGCACGATCGCCATTATACATTCCGCGCACCTGTGGTAAAGTCATATGACTCTCGTCAACCAAAAGCAAGAAATCATCAGGGAAATAATCCAAAAGAGTGGCTGGTTGCTCACCGGGCTCTCGATTAGTTAAATACCTTGAATAATTCTCAATACCCTTCACAAAACCAACCTCTTCTAGCATTTCAATATCATATTTAGTTCGCTGAGAAAGTCGCTGCGCTTCGAGATGCTTATCGTGTTTTTCAAACCACTCCAATCTCTCCTTGAATTCCTTGCGTATACCCTCAAGCGCGAATTCAACTTTTTCTTTTGGTGTAACATAGTGGCTACTTGGGAAGATAGTTATCATACTAGGGCTACCTAAAATCTCACCTGTTAAAGGATCGATTTCCGTAATCCTATCAACCTCATCGCCAAAAAACTCAATCCTATACGCCTGATCTTTGCCTGCAGGAAAAACATCGACAACATCACCGCGAACCCTAAAAGTAGCCCTAGCAAAATCTATATCACTGCGCTGATACTGAATATCAGTCAAAAGTCGAACAAATTTATCCTGCTGACGCCTTTCACCCACCTTTACTTTTATTGACATCTGAGCGTAGTCCTCGGGTGAGCCGATTCCATAAATACAGCTCACGCTAGCAACAATAATAACATCACGCCTAGTTAAAAGTGCACT
>JBHAEP010000047.1:0-5823 GCA_041855665.1 Nanosynbacteraceae bacterium | reverse complement strand
CTATATAAACGTAGTTGGAGGTTTGAAATTAGCTGATCCGGCTGCCGATTTGGCTGTTGCTATGGCGATAGCGAGTGCTGCTGCTGGCAGGAAATTATCTGAAGATATTGTTGTTTTTGGCGAAGTTGGTCTCGGTGGCGAGATTCGCAGCGTTCAGTATGCAGAGCGAAGAATCTCCGAAGCAAAAAAGCTAGGTTTTAAAGAAGCGATAGCTCCGCCCGTAAAGTCTTCAAAATTTGTTAGCGCAACAAAAGATTTGCGCCAAGCTTTAATAAAATACTTAAATGAATAAGGAGTAATAATGGAATTTGTTATATTTTTTTTAATTTGCGTTTTGCCGATCTGGGTGGCAATTTATATGATTAGGTATTATAAAAACCTAATCATCGATACTTCTGTTTTGATGGATGGAAGGATTCTAGATTTAGCAAAATCGGGAATTATCAACCATAGAATTATCATTCCAAAATCAGTAATTAGTGAATTACAGCTTTTGGCTGATGGTTCGGATTCAGTGAAGCGATCCAGGGCGCGACGTGGCTTGGATTTAGTAGCGGAACTTCAGTCGATTTCGGGCTTGAAGGTTAGGATTGTGAATTTTGGCAATGCTAAGGATGTTGATGGCGGTTTGATTAGTTTAGCAAAGATTAATCGTAGGGCTAATATTCTTTGCACTGTTGATTATAATTTGATTAAAGTTGCCATAGTTCAGAGAGTGAAGGTTTTTAACATAAATGAACTTACTAAAAATCTACGCTCGACTTATTTACCCGGTGAGGATTATGAGGTGAAGTTGGCTAGTCGTGGAAATGATGCGGATCAAGCTGTGGCTCATATGGATGATGGTTCTATGATGGTTGTTGAAAAGGGTGCAGATAGAATTGGACAGACGGTAAAAGTTACTATTACTAGAAGTTTGCAGACTGATGCTGGAAGGATGCTTTTTGGTAAGATTGTAATTGAAAAAGAGTCAAATAAATCGCAAACAAAAGACGAGGTTAAAAAGAAAATCTCTAAACCTTCTGGGCGAACTCGCCGCGAGCAAAAGCGTCAGGATGATCAGCAAGATCAAAATAGTAAACAAGAAAGTGCTAGGATATACAGAACTAAAAAAGATTCTAAAAAGCGACCTAAAGACTACAAAAAATCCAATACTAGAGCGCGTCGTAAAACTCAATCGGATAGAGAAGATAGTTTAATATCGCTAGTGAATAAACAGAGATAATTTTGATATAATTAAAACATGAAGAAGATACTTGGTTTTGATTTAGACGATACTTTAGCGGTGACAAAATCTCCGCTACCCGATGAAATGGCAGAAATTTTAGGCAAAGTCTTGGAAAAGTATGAGATTTGCATTATTTCTGGTGCTGATTTTGAACAGATTAATAAGCAGGTTATTAGTCGGCTAAAAGTTAAAAATCATCTACTAAATTGTGTTCATGTGATGCCAACATGCGGTGCTCGATATTATAAATATGATGAATCTAGCGAAACTTGGAATATGCAGTATGCTAAAGATTTAAGTCAGTCAGAAATTGAAGAGATTTCAAGAGTCGTAGAAGAAGAGGCTAAAAATGCTGGTATATGGCCAGAAAATCCGTACGGTGATGTGATTGAAAACAGAGGTGGCCAGGTTACCTTTGCTGGCCTTGGGACAAAAGCTCCAGCTGAAGAAAAGTATAAGTGGACGAATACTTTTAGTGCTGAGCGAGAATTGATGCGATCAAAATTAGCTGAAAGATTGCCAGGCTTGGAGGTGAGGCTAGGTGGAACTACTAGTATAGACATTACTAAAGTTGGAATTGACAAAGCATTTGGAATAAACCAATTAATTGATGTTCTGGATATTTCTAAAGAAGAAATTGTTTATTTTGGCGATAAGATGCAAGAAGGTGGGAATGATTATCCGGTTCGTGCAATGGGGGTTGATTGCGTTGAAGTTGACGGGTGGAAAACAACCAAATATGCACTGCTAGGATTACTAGCTGTTTCATAATGAATCTAAATACTAGCTTAGAATCAATTAAAGGAGTTGGCCCAAAGACTGCTGAGCAATTAAACAGAGCGGGTCTTTTCACTGTTGGCGATTTGATTTATTTCTTACCGAGGGCTCACGAGGATTTTACTGCTGCAGGGTCTATAGCTGATGCTGTTCCTGGAAAAGTTACAATTCGGGCTAAATGTGAATCTATTTCAACGCGCGCCGTTCGTCGTGGCATGAAGGTTACTACGGCTGTTTTTGGTGATGAAACAGGAAAAATGCGCGCAGTTTGGTTTAATCAGCCATACCGCGCTGCGCAACTGGCAAATCCAGATGAAGAGTTTTTAATATCCGGTCAGTACGAATTTAAGTTTAATCAATACCAGATCACCAATCCTACTGTTCAAAAAGCCAGCGATATCAAGATTGAATCAGATCAAATACTGCCGATCTATCGAGCTGTAAAAGGCTTAAAGACGACTGTAGTCAGGAAAATACTGAATGAACTAAAGACTGTTATTCAGTTTCTTCCAGAAAGTTTACCTAGCGATGTTGTTGATGCGGCGGGGGTTTTACCTAGGGGTGAAGCCTTGTATAAGATGCATTTTCCAGAAAGCCCGCAGGATGTTTTAGATGCAAAAAATCGCTTGGCTTTTGAGGAGATTTTTCAGTTACTCTTGGCCAGTAGGTTAAATAAGCAGGAAAATACCAAGTTAGAGTCTTGGCAGATTAGTTTCGATAAAGATATTGTCGGTGGTTTTGTTAAAAATTTACCTTTTGAGTTGACATCTGGTCAAAGAGTGGTAGCTTGGGAGATTTTGCAGGATTTCGAAAAGCCAACGCCTATGAACCGTTTACTGCAGGGAGATGTTGGCTCTGGGAAGACCGTGGTTGCCGGCATTGGATTTGTTCAGGCCGCTAGAGCTGGTTTTCAGTCGGCTTTTATGGCGCCGACAGAGATTTTGGCGATTCAGCACGCCGAAAGCTTGGAAAAATTGCTAAAGCCGTTTGGTGTTAGTGTTGGTGTTTTGACTGGTAGCGTGAAGTCTCAGGCTAGGAAAAATATCTTAAATGCTACCGAAAATGGTGATGTCGATGTTTTGATCGGAACCCATGCATTAATCCAAGATCCTGTTAGGTTTAAAAAACTCGGCTTTGTTGTTATTGATGAACAGCATCGATTTGGAGTAAAGCAAAGGCAGAAATTGCTTGAAAAATCTGAAAAAATGCCGCACCTTTTGGCGATGACTGCAACGCCAATTCCTCGAAGTTTAGCTTTGACTGTCTATGGTGAGCTAGATGTGAGTGTTATTGCTGAGAAGCCAGCTGAGAGGTTGCCGATTATTAGTAAAATTTGGTCACCGATTAGCCGTGATGAGCTCTATGAGAAGATTGACGGTGAAATAGCCAGTGGTCGGCAGGCTTATGTTATTTGTAGTTTGATTGATGAAAGCTCCAAAATGGAAGCTAAAAGTGTCGAAGCTGAATTTAAGCGCTTGAAAAATTCTATTTTTGGTCATCGCAGGATTGGCTTGCTTCATGGAAAGATGTCAGCCGAAGAAAAAGATACCGTGATGCAGAAATTTTATAATCATGAAATTGATATTTTAGTTAGTACAACTGTTGTTGAGGTTGGTGTTAATGTTCCGAACGCTACCGTTATGTTAATAGAAGATGCTGATAGATTTGGCCTGAGTCAGCTTCATCAGTTGCGTGGTCGAGTTGGTCGCGGTAAATGGCAGAGTTATTGCTATTTCATGATGAGCGATACAAAAAAGCCGTCTAGGCGATTGAAAGAATTGGAGAATAGTAACGATGGTTTTTATTTGGCTGAAGTTGATCTTGAGATGCGTGGTCCGGGTGAAATTTATGGGCGAGCACAGCATGGAGCCTTGAATCTGCAGGTTGCAACATTGGCTGATACAAAAATGATATCAAAAGCCTCAAAGATAGCCGATAATTTCGTACAGTCAGGCGAAAATTTGTTACAATATAAAGAGTTAAGTGAAGTCGTTAATAAATATCAGCGACTAACGACATTGAATTAAGATGTACGCAGGAACAATTTTCACTAAAAAAGCTGGGCGCCTAAGCGGTGTTCATCAGCGAATCGATAAGCTTGCAAGAAAAGCTATTATTGGTTGTGTTCGAAAAGATTTTCCAAAAATTGATGACATTTTGAAATTTGAAGGCCTGAATGGTCCAGATGGAATCAAGCGCAAAAGTCCTGGCGAGGATGAGCCATGGCATTTTATTAATCCAGAAAATGCTAATGATACGGCTCTTTTAGATTTGATTGATGATCATATTTATAATTTGAGTTGGGCGCTGAAAGAGAGTAATTATTATCGGGCAAGCTTTGAGGCTGCGTGGCTGGCGCACTCAATAACTGATGGTCTAACTCCAGCTCATCATTATCCGCTAGCTGAGAAAATCGAGGAGCTTTGGGGGAAGCCAGCAGGGGAAAGAAGCTCTGTCGTGGACAAGAATTTTATTAAGGGTGATAGCTTAACCGATAGCATTTCCAAAAACTGGCAGTACTGGGGTCGAGGTGGTATTTTTACTGCTCATGCTGCTTTTGAGCTTGGCGTGGCGACCAGTATGGTTGGAGCTCGGATTAAGATTAACCGAGATAATATAAGTAAAAAGGTTGATTTAGCGAGACATAGCGGCTTCCGCCAGATGATGATTGAGGCTATTGATAAAATTTATAGCCTGAATATGTATAGTGATTTTGGCAAAAATGGCTGGAATAAAAAGCTAGCAACACAGACGACTAATATTTTAATACCGATAATTGTTGAAATGATTGCGATTGCTTGGATTTTGGCTGATTCGGGGGATTGTCTTGAGGGTTAGGGTTATTGCAGGATTGCATGGTGGGCGTTTGATTAATGCGCCGTCCACTTCAAGGACTCACCCTATGGGCGAGCGTATCCGTAATGCGATTTTTAATAAACTCCATCATGAGCTTCAGGGGGCTAGGGTTTTGGATGCTTTTGCTGGCACTGGCGCGATCGGCATTGAGGCGATTAGTCGCGGTGCTGCGAATGTGGTTTTTGTTGAAAAAGATCGGGTGGCACAGAAAGTCTTGGCGGAAAATTTAAAATCCCTAAGACTTTATGAGCCAGAGGTAAAATTAGTTCGCAGCCCTGTAGCTAGTTGGATAAACACCTATGATGGAGAAAAATTTGACGTTATTTTTGCTGATCCACCGTACTGGAATCCACAGTTTTCCACAATAGAAAGGCTTTTTGGTCTTTTAAAAGAGGGTGGAATTATGGTATTATCACATCCAGGTAAGGGTGAGGTGCCCGAGGGAACGAACGAGGTGTTTGTGGTGGACGATCGTACGTATTCAAATGCGGTCCTTACATTTTACCGCAAAAAAGGCTAGAGCGATCTAGCCTTTTGTTTTTATGTGAATAGCGTAAGTTGTTTTAGTGGATTTTGTGTTTTTATCAACAACTATTTGAAGCTGTCTTTCAAATTCATCCTTGCCAAGCTTTCTTTGCAAGGAATTAAACTCATGATGATATCTAATGTCGTATACAGAGCTAATAATGACTGCAATAATCATAGTCACAGGAATGGCGACAGGAAAAAGTATACAGATTACAGTGCTAGGTATTGCGATTGCCAAGGTAACCTTATTGCAATGTTTGCGCATAACTCTTTGTACAGCTTTAGTAAGTGGGTATTTTTCAACCCTTTCAGTGTCATTCAGACTATAAGTTATTGCTGCTATAACGCCAGGATCTATCATTATTTTAAGTATAGCATAAGTAACTTATTTTGTAAAGGGGCAGGAGTGTGTTAAATAATAATGCAATTAATAT
>JBHAEP010000046.1:0-7402 GCA_041855665.1 Nanosynbacteraceae bacterium | reverse complement strand
ATTTCACCAATTGAGATGTTAGCGAGCAGTAGTAATATCGGTGATTTTATTGACAAGCAGGAACAGCGAACTGCTTTGAGTAATTCTTTGACTGATAAAATTTCAGAGATTAAAACTCTAAGACAAAAGCTAGAAGAACAGCAAAAGGATGTTGAGAAGGTATTAGCTGAGCAGAAGTTAAAAGAATCTGAGCTGGCTAGTAAAGAAGCCGCTCAGCAAAAACTGCTAGCTGAGACGAATAGCAGCGAACAGGCTTATCGTGACCAGATGGCACAAAATCAAGGTCAAATCAAGCAGCTTGAGGCAGCAAGGCAGGCTCTTTTGAGTAGGCCGGCAAGCCAGGCCGTGGGTAGCTATGTAACTACTGGCGGTTCAGGCGGATACCCTTGGGCTGGGGTTTCATATCCTTGTTGGAATAGTTATACTTGTGCCGATCCTTGGGCGTTATTCTATAGGGAATGTACAAGCTATGTGGCTTGGCGATTGTCAAATCAAGGTTATGGGGTTCGATCATTTGGCGGTGCAGGTCATGCATATCAATGGCCGTCAACTACATCCGGATACACTTCACAGAGAGTAGGCGCCAACCCGCAAAGAGGTGATGCAGCAGTTCTTCCAGCCAATGTTGGCGGTGCAGCATGGACTGGGCACGTTATGTATGTGGAAGAAGTTTATTCTGATGGAAGTATTCGAATCAGTGAATACAACTGGGCAGGTAACGGTTCTTATTCTGAGCGCAAAATTAGCCCATCTGAATATCGTTCGATGACATTCATTAGTTTTCCGAAAAGATAATTAAACACTAGCAAAACATGATACATATACGGTACACTAAATATAAGTGGCCGTATATTTATTTGGAGGAATTATGCTTGGGCGAGGACAAAAGATGATAAAAAATAATGCGCGATTGATACTGCTTTTTGCGGTAGCTTTGATGGTTGGATACATTGCTGGCACTAGAAGCGGCGATATTTCTCGTTTTCTAAGGGGTAATAAAGGTGGAATTCAAACCTCGGAGATTCGTGAGCTATATAATGCTCTTTCAAGCAACTACGATGGCGAAATTGACTCGCAGACCATCAATGATGGCATAAAAAGAGGTATGGTTGCCGAGCTTGACGATCCTTACACGGAATATTTAACCAAGGATGAGGCAGAGAAGTTCCAAAAAGAGCTTAGTGGAGATATTGGCGGAGGTGTCGGTGCAGAGATAGGCACTAGGAATAATGCGGCAACGATCATTCGGGTTTTGCCTGGTAATCCCGCGTACGAAGCTGGTTTAATGGCTGGCGATGCGATTTTTAGTGTCAATGGCGAGGAGATGAGCGGTAAAAGCGTTGACTATGTAGTCAGTAAAGTTCGTGGTGACGTAGGCACTAGCGTTAAGATTGTGGTTATTAGAAATGGTGAAAGTAGGACTTTTGATGTAGTGCGTCGTTCTATTGTTGCCTCTAGCGTGGAGGCTAGCTTAGAGGGTGATATTGCAATCTTAAGGCTTTCTCGCTTCGACGAGGCTTCCGGGGATACTTTGCGCGAAGAGGCTCAAAAACTATTAAATCAAGGTGCTAAGAAAGTGATTTTAGACTTGCGAGGAAATGGCGGGGGTCTAGTGACTAGCGCCCAGAGGGTTGCTGGCCTTTGGCTGGAGAGGGGTCAAACTGTCTTGGTGGAGAAGAAAGGCGACAAGGAAATTGGTCGAGAAAAGGCTACAGGTCGTGAAGCTATTTTAGCAAATATCCCGACGGTAATATTAACGAACGAAGGCTCAGCTAGTGCGAGCGAGATTATCGCCGGAGCTCTCTCTGAATATAAAAAAGCTACCTTGGTTGGCGCTAAAACATATGGAAAAGGTAGTGTTCAGCAGATGATTAACTTCTCCGACGGAAGTGCTTTAAAGGTAACTATTGCTCGCTGGTATACACCGGGAGGGGTTAATATTAGTCAGAAAGGCATTGAACCTGAACATAAAGTAGATTTAACAGCCGATGATGTAAATAATGGTCGCGACCCTCAGAAGGATAAGGCTATTGAAATTTTAAATTCACGATAATAGTGGTTTGACTTGAGTTTTTAGCATAAACGGTTTAATATGGAGTTATATGGATACGAAGAAAAAAATTCTATTAGTCGAAGACGACTTGATATTGGCGGATACTTACAGGCAACGATTGGAGCTTGAGGGTTTCGATGTAAAAGAGGTTCATAACGGAGAGGAGGCTCTGAGTGTTACGCTTGATTATCGGCCAGATTTAATTTTGCTTGATGTTATGATGCCAAAAATTACTGGATTTGATGTTTTGGATATTATTCGCAACACGCCGGAAACTACCAATATTCAGGTAATTATGTTGACAGCTTTGAGTCAACCAAAAGACAGAGAGCGTGCCGAGAGTCTAGGCGCCGATGAGTATATCGTAAAATCTCAAGTTGTTATAGATGATGTGATTGCTCGAGTTCGACATCATCTAGGCATAAATCAGTAGTAGTTTTAAAAAATAAACACTCCTTAGGTTTTTGAATCTGGGGAGTGTTTTTTATTAATTAAAAAAATATCACCCTGTATAATACTAGGGTGATACTTTATTATTTTACTAGAACTTCTGTTCGAGGAACTGTATTGCCAGTAAACTTTCGCTTGCTAACTTTGTTGAAGGCTACTACGCCATCAACTGCAGCGTGAATAGTAAAGTTGCGGCTCATGTATGTTCCAGGGCCAGCGATTTTAGTCGCACCAGTTTGGCGGACGAGAACTTCGCCAGCTTTTACTTTTTGGCCACCAAAACGCTTAACACCAAGCCTTTGGCCGGCGTTATTATGGATGTTTTTACTTGAACCACCTGCTTTAACGTGTGACATGAGGTAAACTCCTTAGCGTTATTATTAGTCAATCCCTGTAATTATATCAAAAAAACCAAGCGCTTGTCAACGAGTTTAATCTTTTTCCAAAATTAAAAGTTCGCGCGCCACAACCTGATCTTCTCGGTAGTAGAGGAGCTGGTTGTTCTGGACATTTTTCAGTTCAATCCTTGAAAGTTTAGCATCTCTAAGTGCTTCGTCTAAATTTAAATGCGAGAATTCGCCAGTAGACGATTTCCAGGCTGGAATTGCCACGCAGAGGTTTGTACCTGATTCTATTTGATTAGAGATATTTTTAAAGAAATTTTTCAATATAAATGAACAAGTTTTTTGAACTTCTCGCAACTTCGTTGGTGATGGAGGTGCGGAGAATGGTTGCCCAAGATAGCTTTCGCAAGCTACAAAATCAATTTTCTCCAGCCACTCCACGTCGATGGCGTCACCTTGATGAGTTTTTGTTTTAAATTTTAGGTTGTATTTTTCTTTGAGCCAATCAAGATTTACGTTGGTAAAGTCTATCATTTTATCGGATAAATCCGTCCCATAAACATCAAATCCCATCAGTCCGGCTTCTTGGAGAACTACGCCAGTGCCACAGAATGGGTCAAGTAGTGTGCCTGATTTTTTCTGGCCGGTCGATAAGTTAATGATTATTTGAGCAAGCTTTGGAGGTAGCATTCCTACAAATGCATCGCGCTTTGGTCGACCTTGGTCTCGTGCTGCGTAATTGTTGATGTTTTGAACCCCGATCGATTCAGCTACGAAAATTCGACCTTGATTGTTTTTAACAACAATCAGCTCAATCTTTTTATCGCTATATCCAAGTTTGTTATGAAAGCTTGTCGCTGTTGATAAAGCTGTTTGGTTTTGAGGAATGAGTCGTAGACTGACGTTTGATTTTTTGAGTTTCTGCTTTAAAAGAATGCCGGTTTTTTGGACATCTCGGGCAGATATTTCGTCATCAAATCCGTAAGCGCTAATCCCTAGAGTGATTTTGCCTTCAGCTTGACGCCAAGCATCAGAGTAGGCTTGAACAATTTTTTTACTAACATTGTGCCAGCTCGTAGGGTTAATTTTAGCCACTACTCGTCCAGCTTTTTGAGTTCCTCCAAGTTTTGTAATATCAAAAACATCAGTTTCGACAATGGCTGCTTCTTTACTGCACCAAAAAACTTCTGAATAAACTCTTTCCAACTCAGCAATTCCAATTGCAGGTTGGCGTCCTAATATCGCAACTATCATACCCTTAGTGTACAGCAGAGCGGGGCTGGTGTATACTATAGTTATGTCTTTTAGAACGGGATTAAGTATTGTAACGGTAATTTTAATCTTTTTAGTTTTGTTTTTTGCTAGAAACGATTTAGTTTTGGCTTGGCAATCGCTAGAAGGTGTCAATTGGTGGATTTTATCATTGACAATTATTGCCGTAATGGTTGGTCATATTGCTGCCGGAGAAATGATGTTTTCGTATCTTCGTAAGGTTAGTAAAAATGCTAAACTTCCTCCGACTCAAGCTGTTCGGCTTTCTATGGAAATGAATTTCGTGAATCATGTCTTGCCAAGTGGAGGTGTTAGCGGGTTGTCGTATATGACTTGGAGGCTTGGTACTATCGGTGTTTCTGCCAGTAAGGCGGCTATGGCTCAAGTGGTGCGGTATTCTATGCAGTTTGCTAGCTTTATCACACTTTTGATCGTAAGCGTGATAGTCATGACTTATGACCACATGGTTAATCGCTATGTTCTTCTTTTGAGTGCTGTTTTGATGGTGTCAATGGTATCGGTGATGGCAACGGTGATATTTGTCATTGGTAATAAATGCCGTATCGAAAAATTCTCAGCTTGGATTAATCGAGTTTTGAATAAAATTATTATTCTAGTGACTTTTGGAAAAAAGAAAAGCCCGCTGAAGAAATCAACTATAAATAAGTTTTTTACAGATCTACATACAGATTACGTAGACTTAAAGAAGCATAAAGCAAATTTGATTTTGCCTTTTTTCTGGGGGATTATAGCTAATGTTGCCGATATCGCTTTGTTTATGTTTGTTTTTTGGGCTATGGGAAGTTCTGCAAATCCGGCTCCAGTGTTTATTGCTTACGGTTTAGCTAGCTTGTCGGGGGTTTTGATCGCAACACCTGGTGGAGTTGGTGCTTACGAGTTGATAATGGTTTCATTCCTTGCTATGGCTGGAGTGGAAGGTAGTGTGGCTATCGCCGGAATTTTAGTGGCGCGAGTAATTTTGATGTTGATAACTATCGGTGTTGGCTATGTTTTTTACCAACATGCTTTGATTCAGTATGGACGAAAAAAATAACAATTTAGTATTTTCTGTTGGTGATTTTCTGGGTCTTGTAAATCAAAATCTTGAATATGCATTTACTTCTATCACAATAGAAGGCGAGGTTTCGCAGTTTAAGATAAATCAAAATAAATTTGTATTTTTTGACTTAAAAGATTCAGAAGGTACTGTTAGTTGTTTTATGACTATTTGGCAGCTTAGAACTCCGATCGAAGACGGTATGCGAGTGAGAGTTTTGGCGACTCCTAAAGTTACGGATTGGGGTAAATTTAGCTTAACTGTTCAGAATATTCAGCCAATCGGTGAAGGGGATTTGAAAAAATCAGCTGAAATATTATTTAAAAAATTATCACAAGAAGGTCTATTCGCTCCAGAGCGCAAAAGATTATTACCAAAAATTCCATCCAAGGTTGCCGTTATAGCGAGTGTTGAGTCTGCTGGTTATGCTGATTTTATGAAAATTGCAAAAGAGCGCTGGGGTGGGGTTGAATTTGTCGTTTATCATGTTCAGGTTCAAGGGCTCGGTGCTAGCGATCAAGCCGTCGAATCTTTAAAAAAGGCCAATCAATTAGATGATCTGCCAGATATGGCTGTAATTATTCGAGGCGGCGGAAGCGCTGATGATTTAGCTAGCTTCAATGATGAAATTTTGGTTCGAGAAGTGGCCGCCAGTCGCATACCGGTAGTGACGGGAATTGGTCATGAGATTGATGAAACTTTGGTTGATTTTGCGGCTGATTTTCGCGCTTCAACTCCCAGTAATGCGGCTGAGATAATTTTTCCTGACAAGAAAGTTTTTATCGAGAGAATTAAAGACAATCTCAATTGGGCTTTAGATCAAATTCAGGAAAATGTATCTGGGGCTGAAGATTTAGTTAATGATAAGATCGAAGAAATGAATGTAGTTTTAGATGATAAAATTACAAAAACACTTCAGGATGTGAATCGAAAAAAGGATATCTTATCAGCATTGGATCCTAGTAAGGTGTTGGCAAGGGGATATGCAATAGTGCGAGGTGAGATTTTGGTCGGAAAAGAAATCGAGATTAATTTAAAAGATAAGAAAGTTATAGCAGAGGTAAAGAGTTATGAATAAAAATCAGGAAGATATGACAATTAAACAAAGTCTAGAGGCTCTAAGCGAAAAGATTGATTGGTTTAGTGGTGAAGATTTTAATATCGATCAAGCTGTAGATAAATATCAGGAAGCTGTAGAGTTTGCTAATGATGTTATTGCTAGACTTGAAGACGTTCAGAATAAAATAGATATTATACGGGGTTAGGTTTTATTGATTTTAGCTAGCGTAAGCGTTATAATTTTCTTATATGAATAAAATTACTCAAAATCAAAAAGGCAGTCAGGCTGGATGGATGATCGCAACGATAGTTTTAGGTGTTCTCGTTGTCGGCGTGGGCGGTTTGGCTGGATATATCTATATTCAGTATAAGGACAACAAAACTTTTTTGGATGAAAAAGTTTCCAAGGCAGTACTAGAAAGTAATAAGGAGCAGGCTGATAAGCTTGAGAAAGATTTCGCTGAACGTGAAAAATTGCCAACTAGGACTTTTGCTGGACCTGAAGATTTTGGTCGATTGACTTTTAGTTATCCAAAAACCTGGAGCGTATATGTTGAGGACGATGGCTCTGATCGGAGTGATTATGAAGCCTATATGCATCCAATTACAATTCCGACTATTGATGACAAAACTCCATATGCTCTGAGGATTAAAATCTTAAATGAGGACTACGACAAGGTTATTTCTAGTTACGATGAGCTAGTTAAAAAGGAGACTTAAAATCTTCTGCTACTGTAATATCTGGAGTTCCAGCGGTGCGACTTGAGGGTAAATTTAGTCAGGACCTTCAGGGTTATATGATTCTGTTTAGGGTTCGTGATAAAACTGTAACTTTGCAGTCAAACGCTGAAACTTTCAAAGAAGATTTCGATAAACTTCTAGAGACGGTTACGATTAACACCTAGTTTAAAATTTGGTACAATGTACTAAATGGACGGGGATAAAAATCTATACAATCAATTTACTGCTGCCGCGTATGAGCTAAAGTCGCCTTTAGTTTTGATTCGGCAGCTTTCTTTTTTGATTCAAGATCAAAATATTTCCGATGACAAGAAACGAGAATTGGCGAGTAAAATTCAATTAACTGCCGAAAAGTCGCTAAGACTTGCTAGTTCCGTCGATATGGCTTCGGCCAACCAGATGGATTTAATAAAACTTGAACCAATT
>JBHAEP010000045.1:0-8885 GCA_041855665.1 Nanosynbacteraceae bacterium | reverse complement strand
GCGGATTGAGCGTGATGTAAATCAAAAACTAAGTAGTTTTAATTTTGAAAATCTAGATAAATCGGTTTTTAGCTACTTCAAAAAAGCCTATTTAAACGAAGATTATATGCGTCTTGTGCCTATGGAAATTTATCAAATGATAAGCGATATTTTTAGCCGTGAAGAGCTAGCAGAGGTCATTGATGTCAAGAATTTTAAGGAAATTGCACGCAAGATTAAAGTTAAAGTTGTCGATTTAAGGCCAGAAGATATTGATAATTTTCCGTGGGAGGGATACATCTATTTTAAAACTAAAACACCCGTCAAGATCGGCTTAAATTAAAGTGGTGGTCGCGGACTTACTCTAATTTCAACATCTAAAGGTATTACAACAGGCTAAGAAGCTATTATTTACTAGAGTCGTTTTTTAAAATCATAATCCTTGCTTTAAAATGCTAACGGTTGTATAATAGTTGACTTATTTTAGTTTTTATATTAAAATGTAGTCAAAACTAAATTGTGAGGAGTTTTTATGATTAACAAAATTATCCCAGTGGGAGTGCTAGCTTCTGCTGCTGTTGCAGTTATAGCTATATCTTCTGCTGTTGTTTTAATAATCCCTAATACAGCTCGTGCTGAAAGCACTGAAAGTGCAGTTGTTGACAGTAGAGTAGTTATCTTGAAAAACGCCGAAGCTTTTTATCTTGAAAAAGCGAATACAGGTTTTGGCGACTACGCAGCTGATTTCTATCAAACTAAAATTACAACCCCGCTAAGCAGTGGGGCATTGCCTACAGTACACAGCGCCAAGCAAACCGAAGCAGAGCTTGTTATGATGTATATAGATTACATGCATCAAGTCTATGCCAAGACTTTAATTGAGAGCGTTGACCTAGATAGCGTGCAATACACAGATGAATCTGTAGCTAATTTTCTAGAGGTGGCTTCTCGACTTGAAGTATCAAATAAAGAGGTAAATGATAAATTAAATAGTGATGCCATGGCTAATTTCCATAGCCCTAGCTCTATTTCTAAGGAGTCTGCTATTTTAGCCGAAAACTACCTGGATGAAGTTATGCGTGCTATTGAGGGATTAACTCCGGTTCCTGTAGTTGAAGAGCCAGTTACGCCTGTTGAGCCAGAAAATCCACCAGCAGCAGAAGAGCCTATCGTTGTTCCTACTCCGGAAACTCCAGTTGAAGATGCCGATAATCAAGCGGTAGAGCAGATGGAAAATACTGAAGCTAGCGAGCCTGTAACTGCGGAGGTTGTCGCTACTGACACTAGCAATGAACTGCAGGTTCCAAACACTGGCGCTGACAATTCTGTAAATCCAGCTATTTTTGCATACGGTTCAGTCGCAGTGTTCTTAATTTCACTTGCAGTAATTCGTCGAAAAATCTAGTAAAGTATATATCCTAAATAAATCCCTCAGAGATGGGGGATTTATATTTTGTTTTTTGCAATTTGCCGGTTGATTGTGAGATATGTCATATTTTTGAACACTTTCCACGGGCGGCGGTAAAAATATATTGCCAAAACATGTAATCTATGCTAATATTATAGGGATATTAATTTGCGAGTGAAACTTGGGAAGTTTTGCGCATCTGATTTTAAAATCGGTAGCACAAAAACAAACATTTCTTCGCGCCATAAAGAAAGGTAAGACATGAGTCGAATCGGAAAACTACCAGTAGAAATTCCGTCCGGTGTGACAATCACGGTCGATTCAGATATCTTGACTGTAAAGGGACCTAAAGGTGAACTTACAGTTCCACATCTGAGCGACGTTACTGTGAAGGAAGATGCTGGCTCAATGGTTGTTACTCGTAACAACGATGAGCGAATTGCACGTGCTCAGCACGGTCTGCAGCGAGCTCTACTATTTAATGCCGTAAAAGGTGTAACTGAAGGATATGAAAAGCGCCTAGAAGTTAACGGAGTTGGTTTCCGTGTTGCAGCTTCAAACAACGTACTTGACATGAGTCTTGGTTTCAGTCACCCAGTTCAATACACTGCACCAGAAGGCATCACTATTACTAACGAAAAAATGATTATTATTGTTAGTGGTATTGATAAGCAAAAAGTTGGTCAAGTGGCAGCTGAAATTCGCGCACTAAAGAAGCCTGAACCATACAAGGGTAAGGGTATTAAATATGTTGACGAAGTTATTCTTCGAAAAGCAGGAAAGGCTGGTAAGTAGTTATGAGCGATCTAGCTAAGAAAACTCTAAACAAGAATCTTCGAAAAGCACGTGTTCGCGCTAAAGTTCAAGGTACTGCAGAGCGTCCACGCCTAACTGTGACTATCAGCAACAAGCATGTTAGTGCTCAGATTATCGATGATATCAAACAACATACTCTAGTAGCTAGCACCACTGTTGGTACAAAGCAAAAAGGTACAATTACCGAACTAGCGGCTTTTGTTGGTTCTGATATCGCTAAAAAAGCAAAGAAAGCAAAAATTACAACTGTAGTGTTTGATCGTAATGGTCGCCAATACGCTGGTCGACTAAGCGCTCTAGCAGATGCAGCACGCAAGGAAGGATTGGAATTCTAGTATGGCAGAAAATAAACCTGCAAATACTACCCCACGCGAAGGCGCTAATCGTCGCGCTCCACGTGGTGGTCGTCGCGATGACCGACGAAATAAAGCTCCAGAGGCTCCAAAAGAGTTTGAAGAGCTAGTTATTAATATCGACCGTGTTACTCGAGTGGTAAAAGGTGGACGCCGTTTCCGATTTAAGGCTCTAGTCGTTGTCGGTAACCGCAAAGGTAAAGTTGGCGTCGGTGTTGCTAAAGGACAAGATGTTCAGACTGCCGTTGCAAAAGCAACTGGCGTAGCTAAGAAAAACCTAATCACGATTCCTGTTGTTAATGGAACTATTCCGCACGATACAGAAGTTAAGCTATCTGGCGCTCGTGTACTTCTAAAGCCTGCAGCTCCAGGTACAGGTATTATTGCCGGTGGTGTTGTTCGTCAAATTATCGGCGTAACTGGTATTAACAACATGCTTTCAAAGAGTCTAGGTAGTACAAACAAAGTTAACATAGCTTATGCTACTATCGAAGCCCTAAACGCACTTGTTCCAAGAGAGCAATGGGTTGGACAGAAGCCAGCAAAGAAGGAGGCTAAGTAATGAAATACAACCAACTTCAAGTTTCCGCAAATAAGAATAAAAAGCGCGTAGGTCGCGGTATCGCTGCGGGTCAAGGTAAAACAGCCGGCCGTGGTACAAAAGGTCAGAACGCCCGAACTGGTAAAAAGCTTCACGCTATGTTCCAGGGTGGACAGCGTCCATTGGCTCAGGCTATTCCAAAAGCTCGTGGATTTAAATCTCTACGAACACCGGCTCAGGTCGTCTACGTAGACCACCTAAATGCCTTCAAGGGTAAAACTGCTGATAACTTCACTCTTTTTGAAGCGGGACTAATCGCAACTCCATTCCATACAGTAAAAATTATCGCTCGTGGCGAACTTACTGAAAAGGTAAATGTTAGTGTGCAGGCTGCATCAGCAAGCGTAAAGGAAATGATTGAGAAGAATGGCGGAAAATTTGAAGCTGTTCTAACTCCACTCCCAAAAAGCCAAAAAGAAGCAGAAAAATCTGATAAATAATTCAGATTAACAATTCTAAAATACTCATCTACAATAAGCTAGATGAGTATTTTTATTTTTCATATACACTTTATGGTTTTTATGGTGTATAATTATTTATGAATGTACCGAAAAACGGATAAATAATAGGGAAATATATGAATTGGAAAACTATCTTTAGGTCTTTAAAAAATAAAGACATGCAAAAGCGACTACTTATCGTTTTTGGAATTATTATCGCTTATAGGTTCTTGGCTCATGTTCCGGTGCCGATCACAGACCCGACAGAACTTCGAGAAGTTGTGAGCAATTTAATGTCCAGTAGTGATTTCGGGGGCTTCTTTAACTTGCTGACCGGTGGAGCTTTGGTGAACTTTTCTATTGTAATGGTCG
The DNA here is from genome assembly GCA_041855665.1 of Nanosynbacteraceae bacterium. Taxonomy (GTDB): domain Bacteria; phylum Patescibacteriota; class Saccharimonadia; order Saccharimonadales; family Saccharimonadaceae; genus JBHAEP01. The sequence continues at coordinate 4,916 of JBHAEP010000045.1, read as the reverse complement.
GTATGGGCCCATTCATTACAGCCAGCATCATTGTGCAGTTGATGACAAAAGCCATACCAAAGCTAGAAGAAATTCACAAAGACGGCGAAATGGGTCGTCGAAAGATCCAGCAATGGACTCGAATCATCAGCTTACCTCTAGCTGTTATTCAGTCAATTGCCTTCATATTCATTCTTCAGCAGACAGTTCTTCAAGGTAATTCAACAACCTTCACAGAAATGAGTATTCAGGAATGGATAGTAGCGGTTACTGCTATGGTTGCCGGGTCGATGTTATTGATGTGGATGGGTGAGTTGATCACCGAACAAGGTATTGGAAATGGTATCAGTCTAGTGATTTTTGCTAGCGTAGTTAGTCAGCTGCCGATGATGTTTTCAACGCTAGGGCAATCAATTCTAGATACCTCGGCTGGTAAACTAAATATGTTTGGATGGTTTGAACTTCCAGTGAACCCAACTGCATTTTATGTTACATTGGCTATTATTGTCATATCTCTAGTTATTCTTTATATCTTGGTTAAGGTTAATGAAGCTCAGCGTATTATTACAATCAACTACGCTAAAAGAACAAACGGCAATAGTGTTTATACTGGTGTAAAGAGTATTCTTCCTTTGAAGCTTTTGGCTGCTGGTGTTATCCCAATTATCTTTGCAATGGCAATGCTATCACTCCCTGCCTTTATCGGACAAGTTTTAAAGGCGACTGGAAATCCTGATTTCATGACACTTGCAAACAATCTAATCAATTGGTTCCAGGCTCCAGACCCAGGAACATTTACGGGTGCGACAGCTGAAGCGTTTATTTATCCTGTGCTTTACTTCTTGCTGGTTATAGCATTTACATATTTCTATACAGGCATTGCTATTAATACTAATGAGATTGCTGAAAACCTTCAAAACCAAGGTGGATTCATAGAGGGAGTTCGCCCAGGAGCTCAGACCGAAGCTTACTTAAATGATGTAATTCGTCGTTTGATTCTATTCGGATCTTTGATTATCGGATTTGTTGCAGTAATGCCATTCATTATCGAGTATGGTTTGTATCACATAGCTGGAGTAAGCAGTCCAAATCTAGCAGTCGGTGGAACAGGATTGCTGATCGTTGTGACCGTGGCGCTTGACACCCTACGTCAAATAAATAGCCGTGCATTGATGGTGACTTACGACGACTATAAATAAAATTGTAAAAATAATTAAAAAACTACACTCAGTCAAGTCGATTGGGTGTAGTTTATTCTAGAAAACAACTATTGATTTTTTAATCAAAATAATATATAATGAGGAATGTTATCTATGGCGAATCAAAAGGAAGTAATTAAACTAATCGGTAAGGTAGTGGAAGCGCTGCCTAATACTCAGTTTAAAGTCGAACTGGAGAATGGTCATAGTGTCATTTGTCATATTTCTGGAAAGATGCGCAAGCATTATATCCGACTTGTGCCAGGTGATAAAGTGGAAGTTGAGTTAACCCCGTATGATCTCACAAAGGGTAGAATCAGCTTCCGCTTGAGAGACGAGCGACCGCCACACGCGGGAGCATAATACCAACTAACAGGAAACTGGGAGGAGTTTTAGTACGCTCATGAAAGTTCGTGCGAGTGTCAAGAAAATCAGTCCCGATGACCAACTAGTTCGCCGAAAAGGCCGACTATACGTCATCAACAAGAAAAAACCTAAAAATAAGCAAAGGCAGGGTTAAGCATGGCTCGAATTGCTGGAATCGTAATTCCATCAGAAAAGCAAGTGCAGATCGCTCTTACCTATATATATGGTATTGGGCCAAAGCACGCATCGACCATCCTTGCGGCGGCTAAAGTTGAGCCGACCACTCGGGTGAAAGATCTCACCGAGGCTGAAGAACAGAAGATTCGTGAAATCATCGACAGTGAATACACTGTAGAAGGCGACCTTCAGCGCTTGGTAGCAAATAATATTAAGCGCCTGAAAGACGTTAACGCATATCGCGGACTACGACACAAATCAGGACTTCCAACTCGCGGGCAACGTACTAGAACGAATGCACGAACTCGCAAAGGTCGAGCAGTGGCAGTTGGTGGTACTCAGCCAAAGGCAGCAAGTAAGACTTAAAGAAAGGATATTCTGATATGGCAGATGTAAAATCTACAAAAAAGAAGCAGCGCCGATCAGTGCCTTCTGGTCAACTGCATATTCAAGCAACATTCAATAATACGATTGTTACTTTTTCAGATAAAAAAGGTAATGTACTAGCAGCAAGTAGCGCTGGAGCTTGCGGATTCCGCGGTTCTAAAAAGGGTACAGCATATGCTTCTCAGGTTGCAGCAGAAAAAGCAGCTGAAGCAGCTAAATCTCTTTACGGTCTATCTAGTGTGGATGTTTTCGTAAAGGGAGTTGGACTTGGTCGCGATGCAGCTATTCGCGCACTAGCTACTTTCGACATTACTGTTGATAGCATTAAAGATGTGACTGGCGTTCCACATGGTGGCGTTCGTCCACGAAAGGCACGAAGGGCATAATCAATGGCACGAAATACAGATCCAATTGTAAAGCAGAGCCGCCGAGAAGGTTACGCGCTTCATCCAAAGGCTCATAAAATTCTAGCTAAAAAATCTGGAATTCCAGGTCAGCACGCGCATGGTCGTCAAGCAAAGCCAAGTCTTTACGCTACACAGCTACGTGAAAAGCAAAAGGTGCGCCGCGCCTACGGACTACTAGAGCGTCAATTTGCTCGATTGATGAACGAAGCAAGTCGAAACAAATCTGGTCTAGCTGGTGAAAACCTTCTACAGCTACTAGAGCGCCGTCTAGACAATGCAGTTTATCGTGCTGGTTTCGCAACTAGTCGTCGTGCAGCTCGTCAGCTAGTTAGTCATGGTCATTTCATGCTAAATGGCCGTCGCGTTGACATTCCATCAATCCGACTAAAAGCTGGTGATGTTATTACAGTTCGCGAAAAGAGCGCTAAGGGTGGATATTTTACAGCAATTAACGATATTGTTGCAAATTCAACTCAAGGCCCACTAAGCTGGCTAAAGAGTGACGTCAAGAAGCTAACGATTGAAATAACAGGCCTTCCAAAGCGAGAAGAGGCCGAAGCAGACATTAACGAACAGCTAATCGTTGAGTACTACTCACGATAAGGGTAAGGAGCCATTTTATATGTCATACGTTATTTACGATCCTGCACTAGCTGCAGTAAACGACATTTCAGACAACAGTGCTGATTTCGTTATCGAGCCTCTTCACGATGGCTACGGCAACACTCTTGGCAATAGCTTGCGTCGAGTTCTACTTTCATCTGTTCGTGGTGGTGCTATAGTATCATTCAAGATTGAAGGTGCGACTCATGAATTCACAACAGTTGCTGGCGTAAAAGAAGACGTTGTTGACATCATGCTAAATCTTAAGAATGTACATCTACGAGTTGAGGGTGATCAGCCAGTAGAACTACGTCTTGAGAAAACAGGAGCAGGAATTGTTACTGCTGCTGACATCAAAACAACAGCTGATGTTGAAATTGTCAACCCAGATCAGATCATCGCGACAATCGACGATCCAAAGAAAAAATTGGTAATCGATATGGTTGTAGAAGCTGGTCGAGGCTACCGAACAATCGAAGAATCAAGTGAAAATCGTCTACATAGTGATCATATCGCTATTGATGCAGTTTTCAGCCCAGTTCTTCGTGTTCGATACAAAGTAGATAGCACTCGCGTTGGTCAGGAAACCAATCTCCAGAAGCTAACTCTAACTGTTGAAACAGACGGCAGTGTTAGTCCACGAGATGCTTTCGAGGAAGCTGCGGCTATCCTTGTAAATCAATATACTGCACTTGCAGGTAGTACGACTGTTGAATCAGCTCCAGCTCTTGGAACAGTCCAAGAGGAGGAAGAGGGAGAATTGAATACTCCTATCGAAGAGCTTAACCTTACCGCTCGTACAGCAAACGCACTTGTAAACAACGACATCCGTACAGTTTACGATCTAGTGAACCTAACCGAACAAGATCTACGTGAACTAAAGGGATTCGGAAGCAAGGCGCTTGATGAAGTAAAAGATAAATTAGCAGAATTGGAACTTTAAATCATGCATCGACACGGATATAAAGGGCGCAAATTCGGTCGCGAACGCGATCAGCGCCGCGCGCTGCTAAAAGGTCTTGCAACCAGCTTGGTTGAGCACGGAAGTATCGAAACGACTCTTCCTAAGGCAAAGGAAACAGCGCGTTACATCGAAAAAGTAATTACAAAAGCTAAAAAAGGTGATCTAGCAAATCGTCGACGCGTTATCGCAGCACTTTCTACACAAAAAGCAGCGATGAAGCTTGTTGACGAAATCGCTCCACAGCTAACAGCTCGCAACAGTGGACATGTTCGCGTAACACGAACTAGACTACGTGTTGGAGATGGAGCTCAGATGGCAACAATTAGCTTTGTTGACGAACTAAAGACGAAAGAAGGAGAGGCTTAAATGAAAACTTACTCACAGAAGCCAACTGAAGTAAATCGTCGATGGGTAATCATTGACGCTAGCACAGCTCCTCTTGGTCGAGTAGCTACTCTTGTAGCAAAGCATCTTATCGGCAAATATAAGCCAACTTATACACCGCATATCGATGGTGGTGATTATGTTGTTGTTATTAACGCCAAAGAAGCAGTTCTAACAGGAAACAAAGAAACTGGTAAAATTTACTACCGACACTCTGGTTTCCCTGGTGGAATCAAAGATGCTACAGTTGCTGAAGTTCGAGAAAAATTCCCAGAGCGACTAATCGAAAACGCCGTAAAGGGAATGCTTCCAAAGAACAAACTTGCAGATGAACGAATGAAACGACTTAAGGTTTTTGCTGGTAGCGAACACGCACACGCAGCACAAAAGCCAGAAAAAGTTGAGGTAAAGTAATATGGCTAGCGGAAAATATTTCTATGGTCTAGGTCG
>JBHAEP010000044.1:0-20794 GCA_041855665.1 Nanosynbacteraceae bacterium | reverse complement strand
TGATTCAACTAAAATAGAATCTGCGATCGTAGATGAAAAAAGCAACACCGATGAGGAAGAGAGCTATATTCTAGATCATGTGAATTACTACGATACCTTAGCCAGCGGTAGAAAACTGCCTGAAGAATCAACAGTGTTCTACAGTGATAATTTTCACCACCTGGAGTTGATTGGAAATATTTTTGGGATTATTTTCATTACAGAAAAATTATTCCCAACCAAAAAAAGTAAAGGTAGAATATCTAGAATTTTTCACATTTCGCCAAGTAAAAACAAGAAAAAGTTGAAGCGACACGAAAAAATTAGACTGACGCTTTTACTTGCTTTGGTTTTTATATGGTCCATGGCGGGATCCGGAAATGATTTCTGGCCATTCGTAGCTATTGCGATTATTTTATCCTATAGCTACCTTATATGGCGAGAAGTTTATCGCTGGTCGAATACTTTCGTTTCGATCTGTTCAGAAAAAACCAATAGTGGATCGATAAAAAGCTACGTTCTCTTTGAATACCCAAAGAGTCGCCTGCTAAACATCAATCGCACCCACGCACCCAATAAAAAAATCTACATCAACACCAATAGTAATTGTGAGATTGTAAAAATTATTGAGTATATACCGTGGATCTGGAAATCTAACAGTGGCACAATTTTTGGAACTACATTATCTGAAAATGACCACGAGTTAGAAAATCTTGAACACGTCAAAAACCCAAAAGCATTCAAATCCGCCTTCGATGATGCTATTCACCCCTAGAAACAACCCCGCATGCTTCTTTAGATTGCGGGGTTTTAAATTAAATCTTAAAAATAATCCTCTTCTTTCTGACTCTGACTGTACCAGCGAACAACCGCACGCTTGAACGGTAAAAGTTTCATATAAAGACCAAGCTCAGCCACCTTTCGGATAATTCCGATATGCCATCCATGACCACGGAACTTTTTATATTCCATTAAAGCCCAGTTTTTACCGACTGGCATAATCATAATTGGTAACTTTGGCTCATACCTAGGTCGTTCCTGACCTTTATCTCTGGCTAAAATATCCTTAGCCACATACTCTGCATCACTCAAGGCTACCTGCGCCAACCCACTGTAAGGCGTCGCCGCGTTGTCTCCTAGAATATAAATTCCCTCAGATTGCAAATATTCGTCAATTTCAACCTTACCATTTTTTGCCAACTTAAATCCATTTTCCTTAAAGAACGGATTATTCGCTACACCAGAAGTCCAAATCACCGTTTCAGTTGGTAAAATTTTCGTCGGACTCAAATCGATTTTCTTAGCGTTTTCCTCGCTGATATTTGGAGGGATACATCTCAATGTATTCGGAATCTCAATTCCTTTTTTTGTTACTGAAGAAACTGGCGTCTCCAGGTAAACTTCTACGCCAAATTTCTCAACTCGCCGCTTCAAAATTTTAGAAGAATGCGGCGTCGTCATCGGCGTCAATCTCGGCGCTGCCTCAATCAAAACAACTTTAGTATCCTGCTTCGGCAAGTTGAATCGTTTCGCCAAATGCTCCAAATATTCCGGAAAAACCGCTGCCAACTCCACGCCAGTCGGACCGCCGCCAATAATCGCAATTCGCTCACCAAATCGCTTATTTTTCTCTGCCATTTCGTAAAGATGTTTTTTAAGCGTCGCGATTTCATTATATGTTTTAATCCCGAACGAATTCTCTTCCATTCCCTTGATGCCAAAATAAGTAGTCGTTGAACCCATAGATAAAATAAGGTTCTCATACTTATATTCTTTGCCATCAACAGATACTAGAATTTGCTTTTTCTTATCGATAGACTGAATACGATCTAGTATAATTTGAACATTCTCGACACCATCAAAAATCTGACCAAGAGGAATCCAGGCCTGTTCATGAGCGCCACCGGTTGCAACCTCATACATCGTGGCATTGAATTGAAAATATTCCCTCGTTGTTATTAAAGTAATTTGATGTCGCTTCTGTTTAGCTAAAAGTAGCGCTGAGCGAACTCCAGCAAAACCGCCGCCAACAATAGTAATGTTCATATTTTTCCTATTTGTTTTAATTTAATTACAAAAATATTATAACACAACCTAAAGAACTTCAGCCGAAAAATTATCCAAAACACGCTGAGTAATAGATTCTTGAATATCATTAATCTCTTTACGATCCAGCGTCTTCTCTTGAGGGATAATAGTAAACCTAAAGGTTATTTGCTTCTTGGAGTCATCTTCTGGCTGATAAATATCAATTAGTTCATAATCAATCACTACCTGATCAAAATCGCCAACAGAACGCTTTATAATTTTCTCAAATTCTCCGTATTTAGCAGTTCTGTCAATTCTAAAGCAAATGTCGCGATTAGTCGCTGGATACCTACTAAGCGGCCTGTAGCTTGTGGTTTTTTCGCTAGAAAATTCAAGCAAAACATCAACATCAATACTCCAGCCAGCACAAAAATCAGGCAGCTTGAAGTTACTGCGAACACTAGATTTCAACTCACCAACCACTCCAAGAACCGCTCCGTTAATTTTCACCGTCGCAGTTCTATTTGGATTAAAAACAGCCAGGGCCTGAGAGTCATAATCAGATTCACCTAAAACATCAAACTCAACATCAACCCCAAGTCTTTTCAAAACCTCAAAAACATACAATCTAGCCTGATAAAATGGCGCCCCATTGACTTGATTTTTAGAGACAAATACACCATCAAAGAAGTTCTTTTCAATCGGTAAATCCTCAGCATCAAATCCGTAATCAAGATTATGCGCCTTGCCAAATTCATAAATAACAAACTCATCGTGGCCAGCTCGAATATTAGAATAAGCACCCTGAAGAATACTCGGCAAAACACTAAGTCGATAGTTTTGTAGATCTGGGCTCAAAGCATTGCTTAATGCAAACGCTTTCTTGACATCTTGTCCAGATTTTTTAATAACATCAGAATGAACAAAACTATACTGCAGAGATTCATTAGCCCCAAAAGCTGACATCAACCCACGGATTCTTGACTTCAATTCCCGCCTAGCATTAGGTTTTGCAATAGCGATAGACTTTCGCGGAAGCTCAACAGGTAATTTATCAAAACCATAAAGTCGCCCCACCTCTTCAACGATATCCTCATTTAGCTCAATATCCGTCCTCCAAAAAGGAACGGCAATATTCAAATTGTCACTATCAACCTCCACCTTGAAATTAACATTCTCAAGCAAAGTAGAAATCTCATCAGCAGAAAGATTTGACCCAAGTCGTTCATTGATAAATTTCACATCAACATCAATATTTCGAGTAATTTCACTAGTTTCGCCAAGATCAAAAACTTCACTAGCTTGATGCGCTCCACTCAAAATACCTAAGAACTCGCTAGCAAAATCTAAAACATACGGCACCTGACTAACAGATTGACCTTTATTAAACCTCGTCAAAGCATCGGTAAATATACCGTGCCTCATTGCAGTTTTGCGAAGAGTGTACATATTAAAATTCGCAACCTCTAGAATAATATTTTTGGTTTCATCAGAAACTTCAGAATCCAATCCGCCCATGATTCCAGCCAAGCCAACAACACCGGAGTTATCGGCAATAACCAAATCATCGCTAGACAAAACATATTCCTTCTGATTTAACAGCTTTGCCTTCTCGCCTTCCTTCGCGAACCTAACGCCAATCTTCGCTCCACTAATTTTATCGTAGTCGTAAGCATGAGTTGGCTGAGCAGTGATAAGCATCAAATAATTAGTGATATCGACGATATTATTTATCGGCTTTGCACCCATCGAGACAAGTTCACACTGAAACCATAGAGGACTCGGCTGAACTTTAACCCCAGAAAAAGCAACCGCACAAAAACGAGCTGACCCACCATTAGTTTCATTAAAAACTTCAAGACTCAAACCTTCAGCCTCAGAAAAAATTGGCATTTTTTGATAAAAATCAGGATTTTCAAACTTATGGCCAAAAATTCCAGCAATCTCCCGAGCCACACCTAGGTGCCCAAATAAATCCGGCCTATGGGTAAACATCTTGTTTTCAATGTCAATCACATAGTCGTCTAAGCCAAAAACTTCAGCAAAACTTTTACCAGCCTGGAAATCTTCAGCTTTATCCACGCCAACCTCTATAGGTTTTATGTCGATTATCCCTTCGTGATCCGAACCAATATCAAGCTCGTCACTTGCGGCCAACATACCCTGACTTAAGACTCCACGTAATTTCCTAGCGTCCAAAACAAAAGGTTCTTCATCATTGAAGGTTGCCGGAACTACACTTTTTGGCGGCAACCAAACCGCCAACATTCCAGCGTGAACATTTGGCGCACCACAGACAACCCGCACTAACCCATTTTCATCTCGAGGCACGCCATCAATAACACCGCCGTCGTAAATTTTCGTAACACTCAACCTATCTGCGTCCGGATGTTTTTCACACTCAACAACCCGCACGATTTTTGCACCACCGTACTTCTTATTTAAATTAACAACCTCTTCAATTACACCCAACTGGCTATTAATCTTCTCCGTCAGCTCGTCAATCGGAGGTAATTCAAAGTTTATAAACTGTTTTATCACATTCAAGCTAATCTTCATACTGATACTAATTATACCATTTTTTAGATAAAAAATAATCCTTGAGTAAAAATTAAAGACGCCCGCAAAAATAACTTTCACGGGCGCCACGCGGGCAGTTTAAATGCCGATGCTTAAAGGTCAGTCGCGAAGATGCTTTGGTAAAATAAAAGCCCAGGCGTCAGCTGAAGAATTAACTTCATGACCAAAAAGTATGTATTCATAATCGACAGTTTCATCTAGCTCGGTGTACTCACGGCTAAAGATGATCGAATCATGACCGTACTTTTCTCGCTCGCTCAAGCCATCATCCAGGATTGAAAGATTCACGCCAGACTGACGCATAACATAAAAGCCAAAAGCTGTTACATCACCGCTGGGTCCGTAAATCTTTTCTGGATCAAGAAACACCTGAACGTTGCCGTAGTTGTCCATCATGAAAAGACCCTTTTCGGTCAATTCCACTCGAACAATTCGCGGGCAGGACAATTCCTCAATCTTGCCAGTCAGATCATCATAATTAACGATCGTAAACTTGTTGGGATTGGGGATCTCCGAAGGCATCACAATCGGAATCTGAATATCCTCACTCTCACTGAGAAGACATGCGACATCAAACAACTTGTAAGGTTCTTCCTTGGTAGACATGTAGCCTCCTAGGTTTGACTCACTACGCCCTACTGACGTATGACAATGAGTATATATTATTATACCATTCTATTTAAAATATTGCAAAAGAAAAACCCGTAAACCACTAGTGATTTACGGGCTTAGCTGGTAAATTAGATGTGAATCATACCGTGCCATCCATTGTCGGCGCTGTCGAATGATTCCTGAAATACGGAACCGAGGAGTTCAATATCCTTCTTGCGACGAGTCAAGATGTAAACAGGTACACCGTATGACAGGTTGCGGACAATCGCCTCGCGAAGCAGCTTGGATGCGCCACAGTTTTTCAACGCATAATCCGTTGATTCGAGATAGCTTGCCGGGGTGTTGTTTTCTCCTGGAGTGATTGAGTGCGGAGAAATAAACAACAGCTTGTCATCTTCGGAGAAGAAGCAGGCCCTCTTCACAGAAACCTCGATACGCGATACGTCGCCGAGCTCACCTTCGTAAGAGTCAATGTCGGGTGCATCGATCAAATCATCGCCGCTAATCTTCTCAGAGAGTGGATTAACAACCGCGTTGATTTCTTCCTCGGTGTTACCGGATTCATTTACCAGATTGAAATGTTCGTTCGACATGATACCTCCGTCGAAAAGACTCACCTACCGTCTCGAATGACTAGCAGAACAAATGAGTATGTATATAATTATACCACGTACTCTGGTAAATATCAAGCCTATTTAAACTGTCTCAAGAAATCAAGTTTGCCACTTTCAAAATGACGCACATCTTCGATGTTATGTTTCATCATAACCAACCTGTCTACGCCACAACCAAAAGCAAATCCAGTGTATTCATTGGCGTCAATCCCGGCTGCACCCAGTACATTTGGATGAATCATACCACACCCGAGCAACTCCACCCAACCTTCGCCACTACAGACCTTACAGTTAGGGTCGTTACCTTCACAAAACGGACAACTAAGAGCGAATTCAAAACTTGGTTCAGTAAATGGAAAATAAAATGGATTAACTCGAACTTGCAGTTTTTTACCATAATATTCCTGCAGAAATTCTTTTAGTGTCGCCACTAAGTTACCCACGTTAACACCTTTAGCCACATAGACACCTTCCACTTGATAGAAAGTGTGTTCATGACGCGCATCCAAATCCTCATTTCGAAAAACTCGATCAGACACTATAGCAGCAATCTCGCCGCCAGCAATCAAATCATCATGATATTTTCTCAAGATTCGGTTTTGCATCGTACTGGTGTGAGCTGGAGCAATAAATCGATCGCCAAGCTTATCAACCTCATTTGTCATGAAAGTGTCATAATCATCTCGAGCCGGATGATTTTTCGGAAAGTTTAGACTCTCAAACATATGATATTGATCATCTATTTCACGAGAGTCCTCAACCTTGAAGCCCATTCGTTGAAAAATTCCATCGATAATCTCAATTTCGGTCATTAAAGGATGTTTAGAGCCATTTTCTGATGATAAAAATTGCGGTGCAGGACTATTTATATCTCGAGGCGCAGTTACATCTATAAATCCAAGTTTTTCATCAGCACTAGATTCCTCAGCTTGAGCGACTATATCCTGAATTTCATTCTTTAAATCATTTACAGCTTTGCCAAAACTAGCTCGTTCGCTAGGATCTACTTTAGATATTTGCCCATAAAGAGATTTAAGTCTGGAATCCTTCAATATATCTCTTGGGTTTTCTAAATTTTTAATTTTATCTAAAAGTTCTTGCTTGACCTTTAAAATCATGTCGTTCATTTAAAAAACTCCGTTTCGACGCATCGCCACACCAATCAAAAACGCAACCGCACCAATACCTAAAATTATCACCAAAATCCAAGCCCAAAGAATACTAGAAGTCTGCTTAGTTCCATCAACAAAAGCTGAATCCTCAACTCCGTCATGATCATCAAAATCCATTTGCGGTTTGTTTTTTGCCTTTTCACGAATCTCGGCCTCTATGCGGCGCTGTAGTTCGCTGCGGTTGTCGTTCTTATTTACAAATAATGCCATATATTTATATTATACCACTTTTTGTATGCTATAATAACCTTAATATAATCATAAGGAGGATATATGGCGACTAAAAAAGCGTCTAATTCGAAAAAGAAAGCAGCTGCAAAAAGCACTGTGACAAAAATCGTTTCAAACTCTTCAGTAGAAGAAACAGCAGCGATTAAAACTCAAAAGATCGCAGACAAAAACTCTGCTTCAAATACACTACCTAAAAACCTATGGCAAATCGTAGTAGCTGAAGTAATTGGAACTGCAATCCTAACTCTTGTAGCTTTCACTACACTACAAGAAACTGCAGCTCTTTACGTAGGTCTAACTGTGACGATTATGGTTCTTGCGATCGGCGCAATTTCTGGCGCACACCTAAACCCAGCTGTTAGCTTTGGTCTTTGGGTCGCTGGAAAACTAAAGCCAATCATGCTACCTTTCTACTTCGTAGCTCAATTTATCGGTGCAATGCTAGCATTCCTAATCATCAACGGACTAGCGTCTGGATCTCTAGCTTTCGACTTTAGTAATTTCGGAAATTTCAACTTCAGCACAATGGCAATCGAACTAGTTGGTACTGCTGTGTTCATCTTTGGATTGATTGCAGTAGTTAGCCGCCTAGAACTTAGCGGACTAAGCAAAGCCTTGGGTATTGGTCTTTCCCTTTCAATCGCAATCGTAATCTCAGCTAGCCTACTTTCAACTCTACAGCAAGCCGAAACTACAAACTTCCAGACTCGAATCCAAGGAATGAGCTCAGAAGAACAAACAAAAGCTATTAACGATACTAGCAACATTCCATCTTCACTATTTGTTAAGGGCGCAACCCTAAACCCTGCAGTGGCACTTGTTAGTACAGAAAAGGTAGCTTCTGAAGTAACAGGACAGTCAAGCGAAGTAAAAGAAACTCCTTCAAGCCGACTAGGTCTAGAAGTAATCTTTGGAACCCTAATCGGTGCTGGTCTTGGTGCACTACTTTACCGAGCATTAACAATGAAAATCGAAGGATAGTTACCAAACTTAATCCTTTAAAAATAAAACAACCCCTCCAAAAGGAAGGGTTGTTTTTTATTCATCTTTCTGTGGCCTATCGATAAGTCGTGGCTCTACTCCAGAGCTATTTCCAGTAATTTTAAGTATATCTTTATCAACTTTACCAAGCTCTTTATGGGCATTATTGAAATGATTGACAGTAGTACCTAAGGTATTACCAAGTTTCTGCATATACTGCTCAAATCTTCCTATGTGCACACCAAGTTGCCCCACTCGAATCCTAATATCTTTAGCCTGCTCCTCAATCTGAAGACTACGAAGCCCTTGTAATACAGTCTGCAAATACGCCATAAAACTCGTTGGGCTTACAATAATAACTCTTTTGTCCCTGAAGGCATACTCAATTAAATCACGGCTACTCGCGCCACTACCTACGCTACCTATCAAAAGATCATAATAAAGAGCCTCGCTTGGAATAAACATAAATGCAAAATCCATAGTATTTTCATCACGTCTAATATATTTACTAGTTTCATCGATTCGCAGTTTCAAATCAGAACGAACCTTAGCGGCAAGTCGTTCTTTTTCCGTTTTATCTTTTGACTCAATCATTCGGTTATAGTTTTCCAGACTAAACTTACTGTCTATCGGCAAAATCTGCCCTTTCTCTAAAAATATAACAGCATCAACAATCTCACCATTCTTAAAACCATACTGCATCTGAAATTGCCCCGGAGGCAAAATATTCTCAAGAACATTCTTTAAATAAAACTCACCAAAAACTCCACGCTGTTTTGGGTTTGAGAGTACATTTTGAAGAGTCTTTAATTCATCAGCCACATCGACAACCCGACGATTAGTTTCGTCTAGTTTTGCGAGCTTTGCTGTAACATCTTCAACCAAGCGCGAACTCTGCATTAACTGCCTCTGCAAACTCTGATTCATGACCGAATTATTACGATCAATACTGCCAGTTAGAGATTCGCGCATCGACTCGACGCTTTGAGATAAATTATTCAAATCGGACTTTAAATAATCCAGCTCCGAGCGGTCTTTGCTCGACTTTAAGCTTTTGAAAATAAAAAACATAATGCCAAGCATAGTCAGACTAAACAGCAAAAATATAATTAAAATAAAATAACCTAATTCCATAGCATTAGTATAGCAAGAATTAGGTTATGTTTAAAAATTATCTAAAAACGAAAAATACAGTTAGACGAATCGCGACAATCGCCAAAATAGCGATAATCAGCAAGATAATTCGGCTTCGTATCCTAGCCAGCCATCCAAAGAAAGCGTAAGCCAAAAGATACATAACCCCCATCCATAAAGCTGCAGCAATCCAACTAAATCCATTAATCCAGTTAAATGCACCCCATAGTAGAATCATTGAAAACAGAGGTATTAATGTATGCCTATGAACCGGCAATTTAATAATAGCGGCCAGTCCAGCCAAAAATCCAAATACGCTCGCTAAATTACCCGCAATTCCCGCACTAGAACCACAGACCAAACCCTGATTCAAAACATCACAAAATAGCGGGCTAATAACAAATTTTTGCAAAATCAAAGCCAAGAGCCAAACAAAAACCCCAACTCCAAACCCCACTAAAGCCAGACGCACAAAAGCTCGACTGTCTAAATCCATAATTTTCTTCCGTACTGGAACACCATTCACATAAACCATAATTATCGATTATTATACATAGTTTTATTGTTTTTTGCAAATATAATTTCATATTGGAGTTTTTTGATATAATTTAATCAATGAAGCGCCTCCATACATATTCACAACACTTTCTAAAAAGCCCCAAATTAGTGTCAGTTTTAATTAAAAAAATTCCAGAAATTAACCAAGATTCAATAGTTTTTGATCTTGGTGCGGGTAGTGGAATTATCTCTAGCGAGCTTGCTAAAGTCTCAAAAAGTGTTTACGCAATAGAAAAAGAGGCCAAGACGTTTGAAAAACTATCCCAAAACTTAAGCCCAAATAAAAAAGTTAAAATTTTAAACCAAGACATATTGCAATTAAATTTTCCAACTAGAGGAGATTTTCATATTTTTAGCAATATACCCTTTGCTTTGTCTTCAGAAATTTTAACAAAAATTATCAACCTAAAAAATCCGCCAAAAACCGTAACTTTAATAGTTCAACGACAATTCGCCAGAAAGATTACTCCATCCAAATCACATTTCACCAGCATGCTTGGCGCTCAAGCATCGGCTTTATACGAAGCGAAAATTATAACCGAATTATCCAAAACAGACTACACGCCACCACCAGCAGTAGACACGACATTAATATCTTTAAAACTTAGAGAAAAAAGCCTCACAAAGCAAAAGGATTTGGCTGATTTTTATCAATTTATAGAACTATGCTTTTCTCGTCAAAAATATTTTACAAACCTAAAATTTGAACAATCCAAAGTCAATCCAGAAAAGAAACCGTCAGAGTTAACACCCGAAGAATGGGTGCAGTTATTTGAATTAACTAGACTGGCGTCGACCAAAAAACCTCAGGCCAACAATCATCCAAAAAATCATCAATCCAGCACAAATCGCAGTAAAAATCGGCAAACCAAGCATCAAAATCAACGGCATCGAAAGCGCAGTAACTATTCCGCCACCCACAAAAGGTTCAAACATTAACTGCTTGTATCCAAAAGCTTCTACTGCATTTGTTCGCTGTTTCGGGTCTACCATTTGAGCAAAAAGCAGTCCTGTAGCAGTCATTCCCATGCCTTGACCAAAACTAATGATCGCATTTTGAAACCAATATTTCTTAAACATTCTTTTACCAAAAACAAAGAACGCAAACAAAATCCAAACACACCCGGCTAGATAAAGCATCAGGAATACCAATCCGTCATTGACTAGAAATTCCAACGACATAGTACCGACGGCCGCCATAATTAAAAGAGTTAAAGTGAGCGATGAAATTAACTCTACGATTTCGCGAACAACCTTAAATCCAAACTTGGTCCAGATAGCCTGAGCGATCATTCCACCAAACATCGCAAAGGTAAATAGTGGCACATAGCCAAAAAACACAGCCCCGCTCCTACCCCAGGTTGCAGCCTCAATTAGAAGCAGACCTTGGTGAATCAGCCATCCAAAAAAGACACTCAGACCCAGCAGTATAAAATGAGAAAATAAACTAGGGATAGTTACAACCCTGCGAACGCTAACACCTTGTTCGCGAATTTCACTTAAAATGTGATGATAGTAGACTTTATTTCTAGCAATATTTAACGGATTAGATTCACCAATTAAACCTCGAGATCTACCCCAATTGATCAAAATAATACCAAAAAACAAAGCTGAAATAAGACTTGCCGTTGCTAGCCCAGTGGCGATTTGCCGCCCGGTTTCAAAATTTAAATCCTGAAATACAGGAGTCATGCCAGCTACCGTTCCGTGCCCTCCTTCAAAACTAACTTCTAGAAGCGAAGCGGTGATTGACGGCATTCCGAAAAAAGGAGTCAAAACAAACAAAGTCAAAAGCCCTGCAACAACATAATGCCCCCAGGCAATAGTCTGACCAAAAGCAACCTGAGGACCAGCCAGCTGCCACATATCCTTAATCTTAATAATCGGCTTACCTAAAAACAACGCAGCAAACACCAAAGTGATCATATGCTTGGGCAAAACTGCCCACATATCGTAAAACTCACTCGGTATCTGAAAACCAGGAAAATACTTTCCCGCTATTTGTGGACCCAATATCAATAAAACAAGTCCAGCAGCCAATGAAGTTGGCACAAAAAGTCGGCGCATCAGAGGTAGTCTTACGAAAAGATAACCCGCAATCAAAGCTCCAACCAAAAGTAAAAAAGCATAAACATATTCCATATCTCAACCATTATACCATAAGAGCAAACAATTAAATATCGACAAAACTAACTAAAAGTAATACAATAGATATTTGGTTTAATTAATTTTTAAAAAATAAAAGAGGAAAAATGTTTAAACGAAAGAATAAAAACCTTTCTAGTCAAAATTCCCAGAATATTGACCTAGAAGGAATAAATCCCGATATCTACGCCAAGAGATGGTGGATTTTAGTCACTTTATGTATATCACTACTTGCTGTCATGCTTGCCAATAGCTCCCTCAATATGGCTATGCCGTCAATGCAGGTAGATCTTGGTCTTAGTCAGCTAGATATGACTTGGATTATTAATATCTATACCCTAATATTTGCCAGTCTCCTATTTATCGCTGGAGCTTTTGGTGATCGATACGGACGACGCTTAGCGCTTTATATCGGTCTTGCGATTTTCTTTTTCGGATCTCTGTATGCCGGATTTATTGCCCAAACTAGCGTTGAGTTAATCATCTCGCGCCTCATAATGGGAGTCGGTGGTGCATTAGTTATGCCGACAACATTGTCAATTGTGAATAATGTATTCCCTAAAAATCAACGCCCTAAAGCCATTGCTGTCTGGAGTGCAATCTCTGGAATCGGAATGATGTTCGGAAATATCATCAGCGGATTTTTAATCACTCATTTCTCATGGCATTCAATATTCTTCTTCTCTGCACTTGTTGCCGCTATTAGTATTATTGGCACTGCCATCACAACTCCAGAATCCAAAGACGAAAAGCAAACCCCTATCGATTGGGTTGGTGGACTATTTTCCGCACTTGGTCTTTTTGGAATTGTTTACGGAATCACCGAAGCGCCATCCGCTGGAATTGACGACAAGCTAGTGCTACTTGGTCTGATCGGTGGATTGATTTCAATGGCGTTATTTATAATCTGGGAAAAGAAACAAAAGCATCCAATGCTTGATATGAATCTGTTTAAAAACCGCAACTTCTCAGTGGCTACCACGACATTAATCTTAACTTTCCTCGCAATGTCTGGAGTGTTCTTCTTCCTAAGTCAGATGAACCAGCTAATTCTAGGCATGGACGCCCTACAGGCTTCGTTCGCAATGATTCCTCTAATGCTTCCGATGATGTTCTTTTCACCTATGGTTCCATCAATAGTGAAAAAATTTGGCCAAAAAAGAACAATTTCAATCGGTCTTCTAATCGTATCTCTAACCTTCCTTGCGATGTCAACCTGGAACGCCAATGTTACTTATTGGCATCTATTAGCAACCATCTCAATCATGATGATGGGTATATCTGCAGTTATGGCTCCGTCAACTGAAATTCTCATATCGTCAGTTCCGCGAAACCGATCTGGAATGGGATCAGCCATGAACGATACCACTCGCGAGCTTGGTGCCGCTCTGGGTATTGCAATACTGGGGGCAACTGTCAGTAGCGTATATTCAAAAAATATCCAAGATATAGCAGCTCAATTTGGCAATGCCGCCGAAGGAATCAAGTCTTCATTGTCGATCGCTATCGAGATATTTAACAAAACAACTTCTGCCGATAGCCTCATTTACGCAGCAAGACAAGCTTGGATGGAAGCTCTTTCTCAAGCCGCATTAATTGCCGCAATAATCATTTTAGCTTGTGCTATATTTACAGCAATCGCACTACCTAAGATCACAGATAAAATTAGCGAAAAATAACACACCTTTAATAAAAATAGCCCCGAAAACCTGGGCTATTTTTTATTTTTCAATATTCAATAAATAAAAATCACCTCATTACAAGGTGATAGCAAAATTCTACTTGGCTGGGATGGAGGGATTCGAACCCCCGCATGGCGGAACCAGAACCCGCTGCCTTACCACTTGGCGACATCCCAGTACTCCATAAATTATATTATAGTTTCCCCACAAAAACAAGAGGACTTGCCGCAAAATATAGCAAGTCCTCGATTTTAAGATTAAAGTATATTAACCTTTATATTCCCAGGCCCTGATATAATCAACGGTCAATTCTGGATTTGTTTCAGTGTTGGCATTAGGTAGACCCCAATATTTATTACCAACCTGGAAAATCATACGCATATGCAGCTTTGCTCCCTCTGGGAAAGCGTCTTTGTAGCACATAGTAGTCTTTGTACCTGAGTTAGTTACACAGTCTTCACTAGACACAAAATGATACGGCTTGTTGTCGAAATAGAAAGTAATTCCAGCTGGAGTCTTTTCTACCGCCCAAATATGATATTCTTCCCTCAAACTTTCTGTAGTTCGCGGAATCCAAGAAGCTCTTTTGTGAGTTCCTGCTTGAGAATAATGTACAGTTCCCTCAGTTTTATCTGAAATGCTACCATTTTTCTCTACATAAGCAATAGCTTTCGGGTCGGCATTATCACCAACTGTACCATAGCCTTCTGCTATATCAACTTCTCCCTGTAGAGTTTTTTCGTCAGTTCGTAGCCAAAATCCAGACCAGAGACCCGCAGAAGTTTCTGGTTGCACTGGCATTTTTGCTCGCATCTCCCATCGTCCGTACTCTTGAGAGAAATTACCAATAGAATTGATATAGGAAGATGAATACCATCGTTCTTTTTGAAGTGGGTCACTACGCTTGATGACCGGCGCGTCAAGCTTCTTCGCAGACATCACAAGATTACCATTTTCAACTCGAACATTATCTTTCTTGATATCAGACCAGTCGTATGAAACCCAAGTGTCTTGATTATTCCAAAGACTTGAATCTAAAGTATCGCCATTAAAATCGTCCTCAACTACAGGATTTCCCCAGAATTGAATATCAGCAGGGTTTCTGTCGATATCTCCCCCAGTCCATTCCGGTAAAACTTGCTTGTGAAGCTTCTTGCCAGCCTGAAGATTATCAACTCGAAGAACTGTAGTTTCGCTAGATTCGCGAGACTGATAGCCGCTCACTGCTATACTTTTACCGCGCAAAATTCGCCTGTCACTTTCATCCTTGAAACTGATTTCCTTAGTTTCGTTTTCGCGAACTATTTTAGCGTCAAGCTGAACAAACTCATCACGCTCGCCGATTTCCGCATTAAGACTCAGCTTTACTGATTCCCCAGCCCTGATTCCATCTAACCTTTCACGGACCAAAACTTCAGTCTTGGATTTATTAATTCGCTCAATTTGAAAATAAGTCTTATTTCCATCAGTCGAAACCGCTACCGCGTAAAAAGTATTTTCACCAGCATTTCGCATAATCTGACCGCGAACATAAGAAGTTCCGACAGTAGAAAGTTTAGGTAGATTCATATCAAATGACAAATTAGTCGCATCGTATTCGTCGTCACCGATATTATTATAGGTCATATATAGAGTACCCGGCTTTAATGTCATAACAGCTTGACCATTGTCAGCTGAAATGTTGCCATAGGTTTTACTCCAACTGTCTCCCCAACCACGAGTAAGCTCTTGGTCGAAGGTTTCGTTTAATACAGGTTTTAAGCTAAAAGCATCGCTAGCATAAGCCACGCCAGAAGTTGCAATTGCCAAAATTCCAGAAGTAGCGATACCCGCCAATAAGATAGATTTTGAGGTCATATCTTTTCCTTGTTTAGATTTACTATTAACTTTACCAGTATAGCATAAGCGTTTAAATCAAAAAGTTGTAATATCGACTTTTATTTTTTATAAAAACTATTGATTTTTAAAACATAAGCATGTAATGTATTAAATATAGCGATTAACAAAAACAAAAATCCAATCGGAATAAAATCGCTCTACGATGTTTCCACCACAAACAAAAAGCCTGCGGTTTTCTGCAGGCTCCTCTTTTATTTTGAGTTATCTAGGGTCGGCTTTTTTGGAATTTTCTTGACGCCATTTAGCGATTTCTCCATGATGACCGCTCAAAAGCACTTCAGGCACTCTCATTCCACGAAACTCCTCTGGTCGAGTATATTGAGGAAACTCTAGGGTTTCACCGTCGGCGAAGCTCTCGATTAGCGCACTCTCCTTGCCTCCCAGCACTCCAGGTATCAAGCGAACTATACTGTCGATTATAGTCATAGCTGGCAATTCACCACCGGTCAAAACAAAATCCCCAACACTGATTTCTTGGTCAACTAGAGCTAAAATTCTTTCATCATAACCTTCATACCGACCACAAATAAAGATATATCCCGTATTGGAATCGTCGGCAAAACTTTGCGCCGCCGCTTGATTCCAGCGCATACCACGAGGTGTCATCAATAAAACCTTAGCCGTAGGATCCACCTTTTTTGCATATTCGACAGCCGCAAAAAGTGGCTCTGGCTTCAAAAGCATACCGTCACCGCCACCATAGGGCGTATCATCAACAGTTTTTCTAGGTCCAATCCCAAAATCCCTAAGCTGTATAGTATTTAGGCGAATATAATCTCCTTTTTGCGCCTTCCACATCATTGAGCTTTCAAAAACTCCAGTAAACATTTCTGGGAAAAGTGTTATGACTTGGATTCTTCGGACATTACTCATAAAACTAATTATACTAGTTATTGACTTCAATGTCCATCTATTGTATAATTAAAAAGTTGCATCAGCAACAACCCCAGTTCCCGTCAATAGGAGAAAAATGACCTCGAAACGGACTTGTACCTTCTCAATCAACAACGAGGATTTGCGAGATTATATTCTCGGCCACCGTGCCGGCAACCCAATCCCTGGAGTAACCGACATGGAGATCTACGGAAACTCTGAACTGTTTATTCACTTGCGTGTTACAGCTTCAGAACAGGTTCAGCCTGGAACCATTCTTGGTGTTTACGCCCAGAGGGTTCGCGAACTGAACCGCAACCGCAAGCTGACCTTTCATGAAACAGAGGAGCTTTCTGCCCACAGCAACCGCGCCTTACTTAGGCGGATGATCGCCGAAATGGGCGGTGCAATCGCAGCAAAAGAAAGAAACCGCGTACGCCATGAAAACCTGACGCCCAGTCGCAAGTTTCCGCCACCCGGACTCCGTCCACTCCTGCCTCCGTTGTAGTATTAAGCCCCCGACTTTTTAGCCGGGGGCTCTTTTTAATTATTCCTATAAACTAAATTTCTCTTCTCCGCCATCCAGTATTGGATAGTGGTAATATATAGTATTGTCAGTGCTGTCAGATGAAAACATATCAGTTACATAGCTTGCTACACTAAGGTATTCTTTATCAGACCAAATATCATTACCTTGGTTCATTTCAACGATCGCAGGGTCAATAGCTTCGGTTTTATAGATATTATCAGTTGATATCTTAATAGTTTTAGCCGATGAATTCTTTTTTACTAAAACAGGAATTATTTCCTTTATCTGTTCTTTATAATCACCCTTTAAATCTAATGCTGCATAGTATTCTACGGCATTAGCATTACCCTCTATGCGCTTAATTTTGTATTTATTGTAGATTTCATCATCTTTCGACACCTCGCTGACTGCAGGGTTATCTTTCTTATTGTCATCAGACTTAAAGAAAATATTTGATATAAAATTATACGCAAACACTATCAAAGCTAAACATATAATAAAAGAAATAATCTCAACGAATCCTACCTTTTGAGGCTGAGAATTTTGACTCGACATAATACATCCTTTCAACTTTAAAGACTTATATTTTATATTATAGTCATATTAATATATATATTACAAGACAAATAAATAAAAAACCTCCTACGGCATCCACATAGCGCGTAAGAGGTTTCTTATACATATAAGGCTCTCAACTCTTATAAAGTTGCTCGCATAGAGCTTTCTCGCAGTTCAGTGTGAGGTGTTTGCCTCTGAACTATTTATGATTATATATCGAGATCATCTAGTTCTGCAAGCTCTTTTCGTGATCTTTTTGCAAAATCAGATTCGTTTTCCACAGAATCAGTAGTAGAATCTTCCACAGTCTGGCTTTTTTCGCTAGAAATGGTCTGATTTTCATTGGCTTCGTCTGTGTTTATAATCTTAAGATTGTACCGAGCATCATTTTTCATACCTAAAGCTCGAAGTAGATTTCGCAAACTCTGAGCAGTAACCCCTCGGCGACCAATCACGCGACCAAGGTCATCTGGATGAACTATTAAAGTTAAAAGAACGCCCTTTTCATCAATTTCGCGCTCAACTCGAACATCATCTGCATGTTCTACGAGCGAAGACACGACATATTCTACAAACTTCTGATCAATAGTAGACATTTCACCCTCCAATTAATGATAGTTTCATTATATCAGCAATGTTATAAAAAATAAAACCACCCCGTCTTCAATCTTTCGAACAATCGGAGCTAATTCTTTTTGTTGTCGCTGTAAAAGAAGTTCTGTTTTTGCTCCAATTGGACGAACATTAAAGACAACTCCGTCAATTTCAACTTGTTTTGTGGTTTCAAATTTTAGCATTTGTAAAATCTCCTTAAAAATAAAATAACCCTACAATTCGATTGTAGGGTTTAGCAGATTTTACAGATGTTAGAACTCGAATTTTTCAGAGCCGCCGTCAATTTCTGGGTATAGCCAGAATATCTCTTTAGAGTTATTACCTTGATAGTCTCTAGTGTTGTAAGAGGCAACACTTATGCTGTCTTTGTCGCTCCAGATGTCGATGCCGTCATTCATGTCTAGCAGTTCTTGCTCTACTGGCTTAGTCTTATAAATATTATCAGTAGAAAATCCATAAGTTACTTTGCCAGGGTATTTATTAACTACAGCCGGTATGATTTCTTTTACTTGAGTTTTATAATCACCGTTTAAGTCAAGCTTTGCGTAAAACTGGACACCCTTACTGCCTTCTCCGGTTGTCTTAACGGAATATCGCTCCAGAATTTCACTATAGTTGTTTTCATCATTAGACACTTGAGTAGCTGTGCTTGTCTCTGATTGAGTTGTACTACTTCCACTCTCACTAGCCTTAATAGGAATGCCGATAATCAACAAACCGGCAAAAATAACAATAGCCTGTACTGCCCCGTTTTGCTTTTTAAACCACCGTCCAAACCTTCTGAAGCTGTCAATAACCTTATCTAGAAAGCTCTTTTTATTTTCTGCCATTCTAATTACTCCTTTTGCCTTAAAAATTTAACAAAATAATAGCATTATGAATGCCAAAAATCAAATCCTAAACAAAAATAGCCCGTAAAAACGGACTATCTTTATTATTTCCTATTCCTCTACAGCTTCTTCTTTTGGCTGATTCTTGCGAAGCTTTTCTGGAGAGCGGATAGCTTTCTTTTTATCAGTAGAAGCTTTCTTTACCCATTTAGGAAGCTTTACGCCAGCTTCTTCTAGAAGTTTTACGACACGAGGAGTTGGCTGAGCACCGTTATCTAGATACTTCTGAGCATCCTCTACGTTAATATTTGCTTCCTTAGTATGCGGGTTATAATTTCCCACATAAGCAACCACACGACCGCTTGATGGATGTCGCTGTGACTCCTGAACGGCTAGGCGGTATACTGGGTAGCCTTTTCGGCCAAGACGTTGCAAACGAATTGCTAGCATAAAATTTTAGTTTCCTTTACTTCACCAATTACTATTTTAGTATTCAACTTTCTAATTCATTATATAAAATAACCACTTAAAAGTCAACACCTTGCTAAGCCTCGCCCCTTGAACGATAAACCACCAACGCATCCCTTGCGGCAGACTGCTGTGCCGTCTGTTTACTAGGACCTTCGCCAGTAGCTAGAAGCTTGTCGCCGGCATAAACACCAAGGGTGAATATTTTTTCATGATCTGGGCCAGACTCACTGATAGTACGATATTGTGGAGTAACACCCTCTACACGCTGCACAACCTCCTGCAGATGGCTCTTCGGATCACGCCAACTGCCTTCGGCTAGAATCCCATCCAGTTTTGATATAATATGCTTATGAATAAAATCACGAGCCGCATCATAGCCTTTCTCTAGATAAATTGCACCTATCACAGCCTCAAAAGCATTAGCTAAAATCTGACGACGAGCTCGCTCGGACCCAGATTTTTCACCTTTACTCATACGAATTAACGGCTCATAACCCAGTAGTCGCCCAGATTCACTTATGCTCTCTGTTCGCACCAAAGCAGCTCGCCAGCTAGTTAAAATCCCCTCTGGTTCACGATAATTACTGAACAAAAAATCTGTCACCACAAGCTCCAAAACAGCATCACCCAAAAACTCTAAGCGTTCATTGTGCTCAGTTGTACTCTTTTTATGCTCGTTAACGTAGCTACGATGAGTTAAAGCATTGATCAAAAAGTCCAAATTCTCAAACTCAAAACCAAGCTTTTCTCTGGCAAAATCTTGATATGGAGCCGTTTGCATTCCGCTCATAAATTCTCCTGTCTAATTCTTTTCATTGCGATTAGCATCAATTTTCCAATATCCTCATACTCGATAGCATCCAAGGCTTCATGAAAAGAAAACCAACGAATATCATTCATCCATTCTTCTTTTTGGATTGAGTCGGTATCACCTTTGGCGCGCACTAGGTAAATCTGAGTAGTCATCAAAACTAGCTTATCTATTCTTCTATATCTAAAGTGGATTTTACCAAGCCAACCTAAAGATTCAGTATCATGCAAGCCAGCCTCTTCGCCAATCTCGCGCAATGCTGTTTCACGAGCTGTTTCACCATCTTCGATATGACCCTTTGGAATAGTCCAACGGTCTTTAGCGTCCTGAATCAATAAAATCTCAACAGATCCAGCCTTATTTCTTCGAAAAACAATCCCGCCAGCGGTCGGCTCGCGAACAATCTCTTGAATCGATGGTTTTTTACGAAAATATTTTTTAAATTTATCGAACTTCGCTGGACTCGACATTTTCTGAATCTCCAACAAGTGT
>JBHAEP010000043.1:0-5747 GCA_041855665.1 Nanosynbacteraceae bacterium | reverse complement strand
CTGACTGTTTTTTCCGGATCAGTAATAACAGGAGTAAGCAAGTGAGGAATATCTTCAAAAGGCGCCATTTCAACTTGCTTTGGATCCACCAATATCAACTTCATATCACTAGGACTATTGCGATAAAGCAAACTGGCCAACAAAGTATTGATCATGACAGACTTACCGGAACCAGTCTGTCCAGCGATCATCAAATGCGGCATAGCATTTAATTCACCAATAACAGCTTGTCCAGAAATATCCTTACCTACGGCGAAACTCAACGGTTCTTTATTGCTTCGCCACTGCTTACTGGTCAAAAGACTGTAGAGTTTTACGTCAGCGGATTTTCGGTTTGGAACTTCGATACCGACCGCTCGCTGGCCAGGAATCGGAGCCTCAATACGCAAACTTTTTGCGGCTAGATTTAGCGCTATATTCGTCTCTAGAGCAGTAATCTTGGTAAGTTTAACGCCACTAGGTGGTTTTAATGTATACTGCGTAACCTTTGGGCCAACATTCGCCTTCTCCATCTCTACGTCGATCTTAAAGTCTGCCAAAGTATCCTGGATAATTTGTGCATTTTGCTGAATATCTCCTGGATCGGCAGGGTTTTCTTTCTTGCTCAAAAGATCAAGGCTTGGTGATTTCCAATTCGGATCATTTACCATAACCAAAGCAGTTTTTTCTGGCTCGCCCGCACTAGGCTTCTCCATGGGAGTTGACCCGCGTAGATTCGTGAGCCTAGGTAGCTTCTTTTCTTTTTCGGGTGCAGCAGGTTCTGTTTCAGCTTCGGTTCCTAGCTTGATTTCCAGTGCAGGTTTCTTTTTCTTTGATTCCTCGGGCTGTTTCACGCCATCATCCACCTCAACAGTTGCAGCTCGACGCATAACTTTTACGTTACGAGCGTTTTCTTGCCTAGCCTCCTCGCGGACAGAGTTTTTAATGATTTCGACAATAGTCTCTGGGTTGATACTAAAAACAAACATAGCAGTTACCGCAAGAAGCAAGACGTAAATAAAACCAGCAACCACTGGAACAACCAGCCCAAGCATTGCACTATTTATTTGTTCACCAAGCCAACCACCATATGTAGATCCATCAGCATGGACAATTAACCCAGTTAGTCCAGCCACCCACAAAATAAACAAAAAAGATGCAATCTGAATAACTAGAGGTACGCGATTATCTTTTGATTTAAAAGTTTCAATAGCTAAATAAATCATTAAAATTGGCAAAACAAACACAGCATAGCCTATAAAACCTAGTAGCAATTGATGCACAGAATTCAAAAATGGCCCACCAGCTCCAAACCAACCAACGATCAACAACAAAGCAACAGCAATAGATAATATCGCCCCTACTTGACGCCAAAATCCAGCCGGCAAACTATGCTGCGGAGCTGCTGATTTTTTAGAGGTTCTTCTTCTGGTGGTAGTTTTCTTTTTTGCCATTTTTAACCTTTATTTTCTAACATTTTTTCTGGTTTATATACATAACGATAATACAGTATAAATCCAATTAATGATATATCCATAACTAGCCATGTACTTGAAATAATTTTCATCAAAATATCGCCTTCTCTATAGATGTAGAGGGTGATGATAGTCTGAGTTATAGTCCACATCACCCACATCAAAAGACTGACACTAGCGGAACTTCTGGCTTTATGTATAGCAATAAATTGTGGAATGACAGCAAAAATATCAACATATGACGCCACCACGTACATGACAGCCAGAATATCCATTAATATCCCCTAGTTCGGTTGCGATTTCTAGGTTCATTCGCTTCAGTGTCTGGAACTTGAGGTGCTGGGAATTTTTTTGGAGCAGGAGGCTTAAACTCCTTGTTTTTGTCGTTTGAATTATTCTTGTTGTTGCGATTGTTAGAACCTCCGCCAATTTCATTAATCACAGGAATAACTATTGGTGTTCTACGAGTTTGGTCGTAAAGAATATGGGTGATTTCATCCTTTAGCTCCTTCTTGATTTGATCAAGATCAATCTTTTTGCCGCCAAAGCTTCGAGCAACTTTCTGCTTCAGATACTGACGAATTGTACCCATCAACTCCTCTGAATCCCGCAAATAAATGAATCCGCGAGAAATAATGTCAGGGCTTGTCATTAGTCGGCCAGTGCCTCGCTGAACAGTCAACACAACAACAAACATTCCTTCTTGGCTCATGTGAATGCGGTCTTTTAGAACAACTTCCGAAACAACCGCCCCAGAATCATCATACATTACACCGCCAACATGAACTCGACCATTTTTACGAGCCGTGTCTGGAGTTATCTCTAAAACATCACCACTATCACAAACGAAAATATTACTGCGTGGAATTCCACATTCTTTTTCAGCTAGTTCGGCGTTATGGACTAGCATATGGAATTCACCATGAATTGGCATGTAATAAGTCGGGTTTAGCGCATTTATCAAAACAACGTGATCGTCGTAGTAGCCATGCCCAGAAAGGTGAAGCGGACCAACTCCAGTTAGATGAGTTTTACCGTTTTGAACAACACTAGAACCTTCTCGCATCAACCCATCAACTGTACGAACAACATTCTTTTCATTACCTGGAACAGGATTAGAGCTAAATACAATTACATCGCTGTTTTTGATTTTAATAAATTTATGAGAACCAGAAGCCATACGATTCAAAACAGCATTAAATTCACCCTGAGAACCAGTACAGACAATTGTAACTTTACCGTCAGGAAGCTTAACTACATCTTCCATCTTTACTACAACATCTTTCGGAATCTTGATAGTTCCAGCCCTCAAAGCAACTTCGAGATTTTGAATCATGCTATATCCAGCAAACGCTACTTTTCGGCCGTGTTTTTTAGCCTCTTCTAAAATAACTTGCATACGATGAATCTGACTACTGAAACAGCTGATAATCATTCGGCTGTTGACGTAATTCTCCATCACTTGGCCGATTGACTGTTGAATTTCAAACTCGCCATGAGTATGAGTCCCCTCGCTTTCACAGTTGGTACTTTCATTCATCAAAAGCAAAATACCCTCTTTGGTAGCAATTTCCGTCAAACGCTCGAGGTCAAATTTCTTACCATCGACTGGATTTTCTTCAAAACGCCAGTCTCCTGTATCCACTAGAACACCCAGTGGCGTGCGTATTACTGCAGCAGTAGCGTCTGGAATTGAGTGATTTACACGCACCAGCTCAACACTAAAACTATCTCCAAGCTGCACTCGCTCGTGAGTCTCTGGATTTAGTTCGTGATACTCTGGCTCGTATCCACTATCGGCATCTTCCATCATTCGCTTCAACATACCTAGAGTAAACTTACTAGCAAAAACTGGTGCTGGAATTTTATGAATTAAATGCCGGAACGCTCCGATATGGTCTAGATGTCCATGAGTGAAAATATGACCACGAATCTTGTGTTTATTCTCCTCTAGATAGGTGATATCTGGGGTTATGTAGTTGATTCCTGGATAGTCAGACCCAGGGAAAAGAAAGCCCATATCTACAACTATGATGTCATTGTCATATTCAATAGCCATCATGTTTTTACCAATTCCCATTTCACCTAGTCCACCGATAGGTATAACACGAAGTTTTGGACCTCGAGTTTGCGGCTGCTTTTTAAATTCAGCCATGCTAAACTGACGCCCTTGATAGCCGTTGTAGATTGATTTATTTACCGGGACATTAATAATATGCTGCGATGCTCGAACATTAACATTTTCAGAAGTTCGACGCTGAGCCCTGAAAACCTCACCTTTCCTGGTAGAAGTATTATTCAAAACTGTATTATTTGATTTTTTTGGCCGCTGCGGCTGCTTACTTGTGTCGTCAGCCTGCGGAGTTGCGAGTCGTCTTTGACCCATATTTTTCTCTCCTTAGTAATTAATTTGTAGATTACAAATTTTAGATGATAGTTATTTTCTAATTTCAAATTAGTAGTAATAAGTACTTTGATTATAGCATAAAAACTTATCAAAATCAATCTAATAAGCTAACGGCTTTTTGAAAATCTTGAACAAGCATTTGTCTCAAACCGCCATTATACAATGCTGCAGCTGGATGATATAGTGGCACGAGTTTATATTTTTCACCCAAAACTTCAACGTTAAAAACTTGGCCATGAATATCAGAAATTTTGAGACCATCCAAAAAAGCTTCCATACTATGCCGACCAAGGGTAAAAATAGCTTGAGGCTGAATGATATCAATCTCGCGCTCTAAAAATGGCCAAAAATCACGCTTTTCATCGGGTTTTGGATCACGATTATTTGGAGGGCGATATTTCACTATATTGGTAATAAAAATATCCTGATCATTAATTCCAGCAGATTCGCAAAGCATATCAAGAAACTTTCCCGAAGCTCCGACAAATGGCTGACCTTTTAAGTCTTCATTTTTACCAGGAGCTTCACCTATTAAGACAATTTTAGCATTCAAACTGCCTCTACCTCGCACTAGTTGAGTTGCTTGATTTTTTAGCTCAGCACAAACTTCTTTATTTATAATTTCATCATAAAGATTATTGATTTTATAGTCTTTTGTCATTGTAGTTATTATAACATAAAGCTCATGCCTTACATTGACATAAGCTCTATTTTTTGTTATAATATATATAGCCTATAGAATGTGTAATCCCGCAGATTCGAGGCCCTATCCTAGGAGTCTAAAATGACTACTCGCACCTTGAAAAAGCTAGTTTCAAATCAGGCATCTGAATGCTATACCGACAACGCATCACTCAATGATGCCAAAATCAAAATCAGTGCAGACACTATAACTTCGTGGTCTGCCTGGGAATTACTCCTGCCGCTTTTAAGGAAGGAGGTTTTTTCGCAGGCTACTCGCGTGGCGATTTTTCGTGATACGGACTCTCAAGGCCTTGCGGTTTACACGAATAACCTCAACAGCCCCTATGTCTACGTCGAAGATGCCCTAATCGGCTACGACGGGAGTGGCCCCTATCTAACAAGCAAAATCTTGCAGTCGATGAATATCGACGAAGTAGTCTTTCGGTTGATTAACGAGCAGCACAGAGGTGAAACCTTCTATAATTGCACGCTGCAACTATATCCGGAAGGAGTTGTCATTGATTAAAACTAGCTAAAATTAAACCCCCGCTTATCGTAAAGCGGGGGTATTTCCTTTTTGACTCCCTAGCCTACTCGGCATCTTTGATACTTAAGCTCAATCGACCCTTTTCGTCAATTCCAGTCAATTTAACCTTCACTTCCTGACCTTCAGAGAGTTTATCTGTAACTTTAGCAATTCTCTCTTTGGCGATCTGTGAAATATGGACCATTCCATCAATTCCAGGCAAGATATTAACAAAAGCGCCGAAATCTTTAATACTTACAACTTTTCCAGTGTAAACCTTACCAACCTCTGGCTCTTCGGTCAAACCTTTAATCCACTCCAAAGCCTTTTCGATAGATTCACCGTTCGGACTAGCGATCGTAATCAAACCATCTTCTTTAATATCAACCTCGGCGCCGGTTTCAGAAGTAATTTTATTAATCATTTCACCGCCTTTACCGATAACTGCACCGATTTTATCTGGATTAATCTTTAGTTTTTCAATACGAGGCGCAAATGGACTAAGCTTCTCGCGAGGCTGGGCGATAGTTTCAAGCATATGATTTAAGATATGCTCGCGCCCTGACTTGGCTGTAGTAATCGCCTGAACTAAGATTTCCACTGGAAGACCGTGGACTTTCATATCCATTTGAATTGCGGTAATTCCCTTTTCACTACCTGTTACCTTAAAATCCAT
>JBHAEP010000042.1:0-5483 GCA_041855665.1 Nanosynbacteraceae bacterium | reverse complement strand
ACTCACCAAAAGCGCCAAAAGCCCAAATCCAGAAGTGATGCCCTGCAAAACATTCACCACTTGCTGTATCGCATTTTCAGCTTCCTTCGCGGTATTTACCTGATATCCAGCGTCAGAAATCGCCCGCTGAACTTCGTCGATCTTGCTACCATCTTTCACGATCGCCGAAAACGAACCGTATTTTTGATAAAGCGGCGTGCCCTCATTCAAAAAATCTTCCATTTCGCGCGCCAAATCTTCGCTAATAGTCAGCGCCGACGGGCTCAACTGCTGCTCAGCCGTTCTTTTAGCCACGCCAACGATTTTTACTTCGCGAATTTCGGTGCGAGTTTTAGTCATTTCGTTAAATTTCGTCCAATCGCCAGACGCGGTTGCTTTTTTCAAATCTTCCGCACTCGGCTGCGGCGTTTTTTCAAACGTCAAAATCACTTTTTCGCCAATCATTTCGTCGGCGTTTTTATTCAAAGTTTTCAAAAACGATTCCGGCAAAATCGCCTCGTCAATTTTCATTTTTTCATTCACTGCAAAACTTTTTCCATCAGCAACTTTCAGAGCGCGATTTTTGTCGTGTGTATCTGTAAAAGTCACGTAGCGCTTGCCTGGTATGTTTTCAAATTCCACAAATTTCGGACTCGCCGAATATCGCGGACTTAAGTTTTCAATATCGTCGCGTTTTTGCAGATTTTTCATATCGTCCAGCGTCAACATTTTCGTCGAGTAAAATTCGTTTCCCGTCCGAGCTTCCTCTTCTTTATACTCGCGAATTTCCGACCAACCAAACGAATCTTGCTGATTTTCATCAGGTTTGGCGCTAATAAAAATCGTCTTCGGATTGACACTTGATTCCATTATTTTGGTGGTGTATTGACGCATTCCTTCGCCCGCCATCGCCGAGATCGAAATCGCAAACGCACCGATCGCAATCGCCGCGCTCGTCAAAAAAGTTCGCACTTTCGCCTGCCGTAAATTCTTGCCGGCTCGCGCCAAAATATCCAACGTTTTCATTATTTATTCGACCACCTTTCCGTCTTTGACCAAAATCACTTTATCGCATCGTCGCGCCAAATCTTCATCGTGCGTCACGATTATCAGTGTCGCCCCTGTTTTTTGGCAATAATTAAACAACAAATCTTCTACAACTTGGCCAGTTTTACTGTCCAAATTTCCCGTCGGCTCATCCGCAAAAAGGATTTTCGGCCGCGCCACGATTGCCCGCGCTACCGCGAGCCGCTGCTTTTGTCCGCCAGATAGATTTTTGGCCTTTTGCTTAATTTTATCACCAAGCTCCACGGCTTCAAGTGCGGCCTTTATCATTTCAGGACGCCTACTCCGCGCCACTCCGGCTGTTTCTAGCGCCAAAGAAACATTGTCATAGCAAGTTTCATTTCCCTGAATATAAAAACTCTGAAAAACGAAAGACATTTGATTGGCACGAAACTTGTCCATCTCGCTTTCTTTAAGTTTTAAAATATCTTTACCGTCAATCAACACCTGCCCAGACTGTGGCTTATCCAAACCAGAAATAATATGCATTAGAGTTGATTTTCCGGATCCAGATTTACCTAAAATCGCTACACTAGATCCACTTTCGATATCAAAACTAACATCATCCAGAGCCTTAAAGGCGGTAGTCTTCTTGCCGTAAATTTTATCAATATTCCTAACTTCTATCATAATCCTCCATTTTAAGCCGCCTCGAGCAAGACTTAAGCTTTATAAATCTATTATATCATTATTGATTTAATTCAGACTCAACAACCTCTGGTATTTCATTTTCGTAAGACCGATCATACCTATAAGTTACCGGACCGTGAAACTCGATAATATAATCTCGAGTCAAGCAATCTGTATCAAAAAAAGTGACACCTCCATAGCAATACTTTTTACCGTCCACGCCAACAACCAAAGTATCGTCAACTCGTTCTACATGAACTTTCGGCGCTTCAGTTTTATTGTTTATATTCAAATATTTTAGCTTGGCTGTGATCTTACTGTCGCCCTCGGAAGTATTGCTTCGAGCATCTACAGTAATTGTGTACGGCGCAAAATCTTCTGATGCTTTTACATACTTAACGCCTTCAAGATTTTCTGGCAACTGAATATCGACAGAAGAATAATTCTTCTCTCTTTCTAGTACAAAAACAGAGCTGAATTTTGCCGCAGTCGCCGACACAACCCCAGCGGATATCATAGATATAGCCAACCCGCCAACCAGAATCCAAAGTAAAACTTTATTCATCTTCCATATAGCTGAAGCTATTGTCAAGCTAGACAAAGCCATCAAAAGCCCGAATCCACCTATTAAGCAAGAAACAAAAACTGCAATCATCCAAGCTTGAGATTCCATACCGCTAATGGCATCGATAGCCGAAATAGAAATATATGTGCCAAAAATTATTGCCGCCAAAACCCCGACTAAAGCCATGCCAAACCCAAGGCCAAGAACTACGCGCATACTAATCATGAAAAAATATGCATTTTATTGGAATTTTTTGAGGGTTCTGTTTTTGTGGTGATATTTTCAATTGTTGGCGAAAGTCCTCGCATTTGCAGCTTTTCAGACGAAGTCTTTGCCGCTGGTAAAATCAATGCCGCGATAATATAGAAAATAAAACCAGCTCCAGATGTGAAAAGAGTTATCAACACCCAGATAAGACGAACTATATTTACATCCATATCAAAATACGCCGCCATACCTGAAGCCACACCGGCCGCTATATTGTTTTCAGTATCTCGCATTAGACGCTTTTTAGGCTTTTCTTCTGAAATAGATTTTTGTGCAGTATCATTTTCAGATTCATCAACAAAATCACCGACTTCGCCCATCTGTTTTTTGATCTTAACTACTTCAGAACTGGATATAACTCCACCAATTTCCACGCCATTTTCCAGCAAAATCTCAATAACTCGCGCCTCAATCTCATACATCACGTCGCTAGACTGAACAGCCGCTTCAATATCTTGGAGATACTTTTGTAGATCTTTTTTGGCATCGATTTCTATCTCAAAAGGCTTTTTAGCCAAATGAATTCTAGTAATTTCCTTCACTTTAAATCCCCTTATCTAGACTTGTTAAAGTCTTATTTAGTTCTTTTATTTTACTCTTTACGACTTGCCGTACGCTATCACCAAGATCTGTTGTTTTGTAGTATTTTCTCGGTGGACCCTGCTCTGACTCCTGCCATTCGTAGCTTAATAATCCATCTTTTTGCAGCTTTGAAAGTAGTGGATAAATTGTCCCCTCCACCACAACCATTTCGGCCTTGGATAATGTTTTTATAATTTCACTAGTATATTTAGCTTCTACGGAGCAAACAACTAGAACACAATACGCCATCAAACCTTTGCGCATTTGAGTGGCGAGGTTGTCGGCATATTTTTGAATATCTATATTTTCCAAGCTACTTTCTCCTTTCATAGTTATATGTTATACAAAGTACTAAATAAAGTCAAGGTATTAAAAAGGGTTTTATAAAAAGTGGGGCGAGCTTATCGCCCGCCACCACTATAGAACCGTCGTTTATGTTTTATTAGAAATATAGACATTAAATTCGGCTAGTAGATTTTTTAACTTTGTAGACAAAAGCTAGAGTTACCGCAAATACAACCGCAAAGATAGCCCCTATTCCACTCACTTGATAACTTCCAGTGTTTGGAGTTTCTAGATTGCTTGCGTCGACTAGTGGAGTTTGCTGGTCCGCATCTTCCGCTGGAGTATTCTCGATAGGAGCAACCTCTTTAGGAGAGTCCTCTACTACTGCCGTACATTCCTCTTCTGATAACTGAACATCGCCGTCAATGGTCCAACCTTTAGCTATCAGCATGTCACGGCCAGTGGTATCACAGTATTTGAGATTTTCAGAGCCAAGCATTAGGCCGTTTGGCGTTGTGGGGTTGTTCGCCCAGCCTAGAAGAGTGTTTTCGTAGTTTGTTCTAGAGAGTCCGGAGTTATTGAAAAGATTATCCACGCCACGCCAAGCACCCAATCGTAGTCTAGAAATATCCCAGTTGCCGATTGGTTGGTTAAAGGAAGTGGCGCCAAGGAACATGCGGTTCATATCAGTTACGTTAGACGTGCTCCAGTTGCCGATTGGTTGGTTAAAGGAGGTGGCGCCAGAGAACATACTAACCATACTGGTTACACTGGATGTATCCCAATTGTTTATTGGTTGATTAAAGGAGGTGGCGTTTCGGAACATATTATTCATATCGGTCATACTAGATGTACTAGGAATTTCTACACT
The DNA here is from genome assembly GCA_041855665.1 of Nanosynbacteraceae bacterium. Classification (GTDB taxonomy): domain Bacteria; phylum Patescibacteriota; class Saccharimonadia; order Saccharimonadales; family Saccharimonadaceae; genus JBHAEP01. The sequence goes on along the minus strand of JBHAEP010000042.1, from coordinate 1,239 downwards.
AGGATCTGGTATTTTATTAAAGTTTGCAGCAAACGCGAACATACTATTCATACTACGCCATTCATTGACCCCCCATTGATCGACTGAAATTAGCTTAGCGCCTTCACTTAGTACTGTGCCATGCATAAAAGAAGGATAAACTCCAGTGATAGCTATAGTGTAGGTTCCCGGCGTAGCGTAGTTGCAATCTACACCACCGCTTGTTGTGACATTTGTACGAGATGGAGCGTTAGGGTTAGCTATATCACAGTAGACGTTGAAGTTTGGAGATATGCCGCCAGCCCCGGATACTCGAAAAGGGTATCTAGTATTACTATTGCCCTTCGTAGTATCCACAGTAAAAATATATGCCTCTTTCTGCCCACTAGAAACAGTGTTATTAAAGTCTTGGATTTGCTCTGGAGTGGCCGCGGCAGCATTCACCCTTTCTGCACTAAAACCATAGCTCAGCCCAGTAAAGGCTATAGAAAAAGCAGCAAGCGCAGCAAAAGACACCTTTCGCTTGCTCGGCTTTATATAAATACCGTTATTATTTTGGTTTTTTGTTTTTATAAACATAACCTACCCCTTTTATATCTCGGACTTTAAACTCCAAGATTATTTATTTTTTATTTTCCACCTATGTGTTAGCGACACATGACACATAAACCTATTTCACACATACAATATACCAGACTTTATTTATAAACACAAGCTTTTTGTAATTTTTTAAAATCAAAAACCACCTCAACGATAAATTGAGGTGGTTTTTATATTAATCTAGCTTTGCTTCAGGATAAATCGCTTTCGTAGTTTCATCAATTTCATGACGAAGCTGCGGGAATGGAACTCCTTCGCGGGCGGTCACTCCTTCAAAAATCCAGAAAACACGCTCGCTATATCCCCATCCACAAGCTGGCGGCATTCCGTACTCTAGCATTTCAACATAATCGATATCTAGCATCATCGCCTCGTCATCACCAGCATCCCGCATATTTTGCTGTTCGACAAAACGATTTAACTGATCGATCGGATCGTTTAATTCGCTAAATCCATTTCCCAGCTCGCTACCTGCAATCACCGGCTGGAAGCGCTCCACTACACGATCATCATCTGGATTACTTTTAGCTAGAGGGCTAACAAATTTCGGAGTATTTACTAGCCACACGGGGCCAGCAAGGTCTTTTCGAATATTTTTCCACAGGTTATGCACACTGCGCGGAATACTGTGTGTTTTTTGTACCTCTAGATTATTTTCTT
>JBHAEP010000041.1:0-4320 GCA_041855665.1 Nanosynbacteraceae bacterium | reverse complement strand
GGTTTAACTATTCAAGAAATTCGACATAATACAACACGAGCTCGGCATTTAATGCAGCGAAGTCGGGCTGGTAAATTTGCGGTTGGAGCTTTTAATATTGACAACCAAGAAACATTGATTGCAATTGCTAGGGCGGCGCAAAAATTAAATTCACCAGTTTTGGTTGAAGTTAGTGCTGGTGAAGTTGAAGCTATGGGGCTTCAGAATATTCGAGATATGGTCGATAACTATAAAGCTGAATATGGCGTAGAAATGTATCTAAATCTCGATCATAGCCCAACCGTCGAGGACTGTAAGCGTGCAATTGATGCTGGATATGAATTTATTCATATTGATATTTCTCAGGCAAATCATGACGCTACCGAAGAGGAGATTATCGCCAAAACTAAAGAAGTGGTTGAATATGCTAAATTTACCGGAGTTATAGTAAAGAGCTAACCGCATTATTTTGGTGGAAGTAGTAATCTTCATAATGAAGAGATTGACTATGAAGAAATTAAGAAAACCTTCAGTACTCCAGAGGGTGCTAAGGCGTTTGTTGAGGCTACTGGAGTTGATACATTTGCTGCGGCTGTTGGTAATCTACATGGTAAATATCCAGTTCCAAAGGTTTTAGATCTAGAGCTTTTAGCCGATATTCGCGAGGCTATACCTGGCCAGATTAGCCTACATGGTGGAAGTGGAACACCTTTGCACTTCTTTGAGGAGGCGGCGAAAATTGGCGTCAGTAAAATAAATATTAATAGTGATATGCGGTATGTATTTAGAAAGACTTTGGAAAAAGTTTTAGCCGAGCATCCAAATGAATACGCTGTAGTTAAGCTTATGCCTGAAGTTTATAGTGCAGTTCAGTCTGTCGTAGAGGAGAAAATCCAGGCTTTCGGTAGTGCAGGAAAGGCTATTTCTTAATGAAGATTATATCTGTTGGAGCTGCTGTTCAGGATGTATTTTTAAGCCATAGCGATGAATTTAAGGCTGTTTGTCATAACCCTGAAGAATGCTTCATGGAATTGAAGCTTGGGGCGAAGGCTGACGTGAATAAGATTGTTTTTAGTACCGGAGGTGGAGCTACTAATGCTGCAGTTACATTTGCGCGTCAAGGCATCGAATCTCAGTTTATGGGTATTATCGGTGATGATCCAGCTGGTGTTGCAGTACTTCGTGATTTAGATAAAGAAGGTGTAGACACCCAGTATGTAGCTAAATCTGAAGAGTATAATACTGGCTACTCGGTTTTGCTGCTCGCTCCAAATGGAGAGCGAACAATTTTAACTTACCGTGGTGCGTCAACCCACTACAACTCTGATGATTTTCATATCGATGGAGGTGAAGGAGATTGGGTTTATATATCAACTCTTGCTGGTAATATGAAGCTCTTGGATAACATTTGCTATACAGCAAAGCAACGCGGCCTGAAGATTTTCTTCAATCCTGGCAAAAAAGAATTGTCACAACCAGAGAAACTAAAGGGTATCCTGACTGACATCGATGTTCTTTTGGTTAATAAAGAAGAAGCTAAGATGATAGTTGATGGCGAAACTAGTATTGAACTAATAAAGAATTTGCAGAATTTCGTACCTACCGTAATCATTAGTGACGGACCAAATGGTGTAATTGCTGGATTTGAAGATCAGATACTGGAAGCTGGAATGTATGAAGATGTTCCGGTTCGTGATCGAACGGGTGCGGGAGACGCTTTTGGGTCTGGATTTTTGAGCCAGTGGTCGCAAGGTAAGAGTTTGCGAGAGTCGCTTATTTTTGCTAGCGCTAATTCTACGTCGGTTGTTCAGTATATTGGCGCCAAAGAGGGGATTTTGCATTCTGGAGCCCAATTGCACGATATGGATGTAAAGGAGATAAAATTATAAATGGCTAGAAATTTAGAAAAAATCCTTGGAGACGTTTCACCTCAATTCGCCACAAGCTTGCATAATTTAGAGAAGGCGTCAGGTAATAAAGGTATAGATGTAGGGCTTATTGCGGATATAAATGCGAAGGGTCATGCTATTCTAGAGAAGCTTGGTTTTCACGGTACTGATGTCTCGGCTTATGAATTGTATCAGGCTTTAATTGGCAGGGTTAAAAATATCGACCTTTTAGAGGATTTTTTATTTGACTATGATTATGTCTTGGTGAATATCGATGGAGAGGCTGTATCTTGTAATTTGCTAGATGTGATCGAGAATTATCATCATAATTTGAGCTTTGAAAATCGTATAGTTAGCCATGCTCAGCGTGCTTTGAGGGGTGAGATTCTGGATAGATATCTAACCAGAAGTACGATTCCGTCTGAAATTGTTCAACGATTTTCAAAAGAAGCTGGGATTTTGATGCTTGAAGATAAGCATTATCCTCGACTTTCCGGTGAGCTTTTGGCGCCTAAAGATTCTAGGCCGAAAATTCTAGCTATTGGTGATATTTTTTCAGATGCTTTTATTGAGCTCGATGAACGCTATACGAAAATTGAAAATATAAATGGCGAACAGCGATTGAGCTTGCCATTCGGATCAAAGCCGCCATACAAATCAGTTGAAGTGGTCCAGGCTGTTGGGCCGTCTCCAAATGCTGCGGTTAGCTTTGCGAGACTCGGACTTGAGTCCATGCTGATGTCTTGGCTTGGCGATGATCAACCAGCTCAGGATTCTTTGAAATATCTAGCTAGCCAAGATATTAATTCAGATTTAGTAGATTTGAAGTCAAATACACCTTCAAATTATTACTACGTTTTAAAGTTTGGCGCCGATAGGACGATTTTGGTTAAAAATCAAAACTATGATTATGTTTGGAAGAACCCTAGAAATAAGCCTGACTGGGTTTATCTATCGCTAATTAGTAAAGATTCTTGGCAGCTACATGAAGATTTGCTAGCTTGGCTAGATGACAATCCAGAGGTAAAGTTGGCATTTCAACCTGGAACATTTCATTTTGAGTGGGGCGCAAGCAAGCTAGAGAGGATTTATCGTCGCAGCGAGATTGTAATTATGAATCGTGAAGAAGCAGTTGATGTAACTGGCGGAAATTATGATGATTTGCGTGGTCTGGCTGAAAAACTGAATCAATTAGGTCCAAGATTCGTTGTTATAACCGATGGACCAAACGGATCTTATGCTTATTCTGACGGAAAACTAGTAACCATCCCTAACTACCCGGACCCAGGTGAACCAGTAGATAGAACTGGTGCAGGAGATGCTTTTGCGAGCACTATTGTTGCGATGATGGCAAAAGGTAAAAGTTTTGAAGAAGCTATTAGTTTTGCGCCTATAAATAGTATGAATGTTGTGCAGCATTTAGGTGCTCAAAAAGGTCTTTTGACTGAAGCTGAAATAAATAAATATCTGGATGAAGCCCCAGAATGGTATAAAGTAAAGGAGATTTAAATGAAATATCAGATTTGTGTATCAGGTGCAGCTAGTGGTGAAAGTGTAAAGCAGTCGCATCAATTGGCGTTTGAGCTTGGTAAATCAATTGCAAAACGAGGTAAAACTTTGACTACAGGGGCTACTGTAGGATTGCCGCACTATGCTGCTATGGGAGCTTTTAGTGTCGAGGGTAGGCGAGGTATATCTATCGGATTTTCTCCGGCCAGTTCTTTCCGTGAACATGTTGCTGTTTATAAGTTGCCAACTAAAGAATTTGACTACATTAACTTTACCGGTATGGCATATGTTGGTCGCGACGTTCATTTGGTTCGAAGTAGTGATGCTATGATTACTGTTGGTGGCCGAATGGGTAGCTTGCATGAGTTAGCTACCGCCCTAGAGAGTCGAAAGGTTTGCGGTGTATTGCTTGGAAGTGGAGGTCTAGCCGACTACATTCCAACTCTTCTAGAAAATATTGAATCACCTGGTGCGAAAGATATTATCTACGATACTGATCCTGATCGTCTGGTTCAAAAAGTTATTGACGCATTAGATGTAAAATATGCTGGATTTATTCACGACGGCACAGACAGTCACTTGAGTGATCGTCGCGCTGGTCGCGGATAATAACAAAATCCCCTAGGTAATTCTGGGGGATTTTAATGTTATAATTATAATAATGAAGTTTAAACTTAACTCTAAATATAAACCAACTGGTGATCAGCCTACGGCTATTGCTCAGCTTGTCGACGGCTTGAAAAAGGGTGAGCGCGAGCAGACACTACTTGGTGTTACGGGCTCCGGAAAAACCTTCACTATGGCCAATATTATTCAAAATGAACAAGTTCCTACTTTGGTCTTGGCGCACAACAAGACATTGGCAGCGCAGCTTTTTAGTGAATTTAAGGCCTTTTTCCCAGAGAACGAGGTTCATTATTTCGTGAGTTATTTTGACTATTAT
>JBHAEP010000040.1:0-5431 GCA_041855665.1 Nanosynbacteraceae bacterium | reverse complement strand
GTTTACTATCGAGTCAACGGGGAATGCAAATAATGACTATAGTAAAACCACTATATATAAAATTGGCACCGTAGATGAGGCTGCGTTGTCCGCTCTTGAGAAGAAATACGGTGCTACGGCTCTAAACGAAATTCCAAATACAAGTATTAGTGATACTACTGATTTTGTGATTGTCTTAGGTCGAGATTAAAAAGTAGTTGAATCTGTGGTATAATGGTTTTCATATGGAATTTCTAAAATCTGCAAAACAACGATCAGCTCTAAGCGAGTCGCTTTATATAGCTTTAAATATTCTACTTGCTGTTGCTGCTTTATTTTTGGTTAACACGGCTGGGTTTATTTGGCCTGCTATCGTGCTTGTTATCCTAAGTAAATGGCGAGTTCTAGCTGTTCGTCCGCGCTATTGGATGGCCAATATTCAAGCTAATCTTGTTGATTTTATAGTTAGTATTAGCTTTGTTGTATTTTTGATGCAATCGATCGACAATATTGGGGTGCAGGTTTTTATTACAGCTCTTTATATAGCTTGGTTGTTGTTTTTGAAGCCTCAGTCTAAAAAAGTCTACGTAACAGCTCAGGCTGGTGCCGCCTTGGCTTTTGGAACGGCTGCGATATTCATGCTTTCATCGACTTGGCCGGCGTTTTTAGTTGTGCTTTTGATGTGGCTTGTTGGATATATTTCAGCTCGTCATATGATGGGTTCTTATAATGAATCTCACTTGACTCAGTTGTCTCTCTTATGGGGATTTGTGATTGCCCAGCTTGGTTGGCTAGGTTATCATTGGACTTTTGCTTATGAATTTTCTATTTTGGGTGATTTGAAAATTCCTCAAATGACAATCATTATTATGGCTATTAGTTTTATGGCTGAGCGTCTTTATAATGCTTTTAGTAAAGATAATTTTTCACGCCAAGATATATTGCTTCCTGTAATATTTCCGCTTCTTTTGATTTTTGCAATTTTGCTATTTTTGAATAATATTATTGTTGAATAGTTTGAAATAAACTCAGCTAAAATTCAGAATTGTCCTATAATATAGATATATGGATAATTCAAATCAACCAAAAATAAATTCTGAAAACAAAAGAACTCCAAAGAATGGCGGTTTAGTCTGGGTTGTCCCGATGACTGCTTTGGCTGTGGTCGGAGGTTATGGAGGTAGCTGGCTAGAGAGAAATATCAACAAAAATTCTAGCGTGCAAGATATCTCCTCTACGGCAATGGCGACGGAATCTAGTATTGCTAGCGTAGCAGCTAAGGTTTCTCCTAGTGTTGTTTCAATTGTGACAGAGAGCCAGTCGCAGCGAGGAGCTTATTCTTACATTGGTCAGGCGGCTGGAACTGGTGTGATAATTTCAAAAGATGGCTATATTATTACCAATAAACACGTTATTGACTCTGCAAAAACTATCAGCGCCGTTACTAGTGATGGTGAATCTCATGAGGCTAAGTTAGTTGGCACCGACCCAACAAACGACTTAGCTTTCATTAAGATATCAGGAGGCAATTTCACCTCAGCTGAGATAGGCGATTCATCCGGCTTGAAGATTGGCCAAGGTGTTGTGGCTGTTGGAAATGCACTCGGGCAATATCAAAATACTGTTACATCAGGGATTGTGTCTGGTGTTGGTCGTTCTGTGGTGGCTAGCTCTGACGGTACGGCTAGGGGAGCAGAATCTCTAAGTGATCTAATTCAAACCGACACTGCGATAAATAGCGGAAATTCTGGCGGCCCATTGGTGAATCTTCAAGGTCAAGTGGTCGGTATCAATACTGCCGTGGCTTCTGACGCTCAAGGCCTTGGATTTGCGATTCCTATTAATGCCGCAAAGGGTATGATGCAGTCTGTTATTGAAAATGGCAATGTGCAGCGACCATTTCTAGGTGTTAATTATTTAGATATTACACCTGAGGTTAAGTCTGAGTATGATCTTCCGGTTAGTTCTGGAGGGTATGTATTTAATGATAATGGTAACGCGATTCAATCTGGTAGTCCGGCGGATAATGCTGGCATAAAGAATGGTGATATAATTCAAAAAATTGGCAATAAGACGGTTGGGGCTGACGGAGGTGTAGCCACCTTAATTGGAGAATATGCTTCTGGTGATAATGTAAAAATAACAATATTACGAGACGGCAAAACTATTGAGCTTGATGTAAAACTTGGGTCTATGCCTAGTTCAAATTAAGCTTAAATACGGTTATATAATTTTTGATATATTTTAATTCAAAGCCGTATTTTGTGGCAAAATCAATAATTTCTCTATGTTGACAAGGGTCGGATTCTAGAATTAGTCTAGAGTCCGATTTTAGTTTTTGCGGGGCTTGAGTGATAAGCTTATAGATTAAATCGAGTCCTTTATTTTCAGCAAAAAGCGCCAAGCTTGGTTCGTGGGTAATTTCTTTTGAGGTTTTCCAAGATTCGTCTACGTAAGGAAGATTGGCGGTAATTATATCGTATTTGATATTTTCAGGAATGTTTTTTAGTAGATTTGATTGCCAGAAATCGACTTTTGCGTTTAAGTTTTTGGCGTTTTCGTTAGCGACTTTCAGTGCTTTTTCGCTAATATCGACCCCAGAGGCGGAGATTCTCGGATTTTCCAGCGCAAGAGTTACAGGAATGCAGCCGCTGCCAGTGCCAACGTCAAGAATTTTTATTTCACCCGAGAAATCTTCGGCCGTTGAAAGTGTAATTTCCACCAAATCTTCGGTTTCGGGGCGGGGAATTAAAGTGTTTTCGTTGACGAAAAAATCTCGTCCATAGAAATTTTTAAATCCCAAAATGTAGGCGATTGGGTAAAAATTTAGGCGTTTTTCGAGTAAAAGTTCCAATTCGTCAATTATTTCTTGGTTTAAAATTTCTTCACCGAAAGCTCGCAGCCAAGTTCGTTCGCGCCCCAAAATAAACCCAGCGATTAACTCGGCATCAAGCTCAGCTGATTTGATACCGACGCTAGAAATTTTTTGCTTGGCGTACTTTAGCCATTCTGAAATCACCATGTCTTCATTATGATTGATATTGACAAAAAATACAAGTTATGCTAAAATTTAAACGTTGTTAAAAAACGGCCGAGAATTGATAAAATTCTTGAAATCTCGTGGGTTCGCCCGTAAAAACACAACTAGGAGATAAGTTGCGCACTTTTCAAAATGGTAAGCCCCGTACTAGCCTCGCTTTTAAGGTTTTTTACTTTATTTTTGGCTTGGCGGCACTTTTCAACCTTAGTTGGGTTGTCTTGTTTGTGATCGACGTATATCGCGTAACTTCGATGCATAGCGATGCCCCGTTTACGATGATTGGTGTCGAATATTACGGTGAAATGATTTTTCGACTTTTTGTCGGAATTGTTGCATCAATCGCCTTTTTAGCTATGGTGATTATTCGCGGCAATCGTATTCGTCGCTTCAACGACAACGTTCTAGCGTATCGCCGAGCGATGCTTCACTTATAAGAAGGAGGTGTTGGAATTGTCCAACATTGATCAAAAGGAATCTCGAATGGACGTAGCACATCGCCGACTGAGCGGAATGAGTACTTCTCGCAAGATATTGTTTGCTGTATCTGTGACAGTAGGTGTCATTTCTGTGTTGTCGTCGCTGATTCTGTACGCTGAGCTTTATCAGATGATGCGGGTTTTGGCCTTTTTCGGTATAGTCTTGTTTGTCCCTGTTGCAGTATTGTTTCTGGGGGATCTATTCGGAAAGTCACAATCTGAAAAGATCGCCGAACGGCGCGAGCGCGAATATCATCATAAGTTCTAGCTAGGTATTTGGCTACCAATAAACCCCTCTCTGACTTTCAGGGAGGGGATTTCCTTTTTTGCAAAAATAAACCCTCTTCGATTTTGAAGAGGGAAGATTTTATTGTTCGGCGTTTTTGGCTAAAATTTCACGCTCATATGCTTGGAGGTGTTCTATCAAATCATCGATGCGACCATCCATTGCTTGCGGAATACCACTACGGCTGTAACCAATTCGGTGATCTGTGATGCGATCTTGAGGGAAGTTGTAGGTGCGAATTTTTTCACTACGATCTCCGCTTCCGATTAAACTTCTTCGCTCGGCAGCTAGTTTTGATTGTTCTTCGTCGATCTTGGCCTGTAAAAGTCGAGCTCGCAAAACACTCATAGCTTTTTCCTTGTTTTTGATTTGCGATTTTTCGTCTTGGTTGGTTACGACCATGCCAGTAGGAAGGTGAGTGATTCGCACTGCACTGTCTGTAGTGTTGACGCTCTGTCCACCGTGTCCACCAGCTCGGTATACATCGATTTTTAGATCAGCAGGTAAAATCTCTATGTCAGTTTCTTCCGCTTCGGGAAGCACTGCCACTGTTGCCGTGCTAGTGTGGATGCGACCTTGGCTTTCGGTGGCTGGTACTCGCTGGACCCGATGAACTCCTGATTCAAATTTTAGCTGGGCGTAGGGGCTTTCACCCTTAACGCCAAAAGCTACTTCTTTGTATCCACCGGCATCGTTTGGACTTTCTGAGATGATTTCAGTTTTTAGACCATGCGCTTCGCAATACCTTAAGTACATTCGGTAGAGTTCGGCACTAAATAGACTAGCTTCATCACCGCCGGCTCCAGCACGGATTTCGATAATGATGTTTTTATCATCATTTGGATCTTTTGGTGCTAGCATTAAAAACAGTTCTTCTTCTAGTTTTTCAAGATTTTCCTGACTTTCGGTCAGTTCCATCTTGGCAAGTTCAGCGAGCTCACTATCGCCACTGGTGATAATTTCTTGAGCATCTTTTATGTTATTTTTTAGCTGCTCGCGGCGCTTAGCCATAGCAATAAGTCCTTCAAGCTCGCTAAAGCGCTTGTTTTTGGCGCCAAAATCTGGGCTAGAGTAGGCTTCTGGAGTAGCTAAAAAGTCAGAAATTGACTGATATTCTGCTTCTAAGTCTGGAATGGATAAATCTATAACTGGCATAAAATTCCTAAAAAATTATTTTAATAAAAAAGAGGCCTACAGCTAAGTAAGCCTCTTTTTGTGATCAAGCTACTTTTCTTCTTTACGAGCTTTTTGTGCAGCAGCTTTCTTAGCCTTGTTTGCAAGAGCCTTGCGTCGCTCTTCGGCTGCCTTAAGGCGAGCTGCAAATCGGTCAACACGACCTTCGGTGTCGATAATCTTTTCTTCACCTGTAAAGAATGGGTGGCTAGCGCTAGAAATATGCATCTTTACTAGAGGATATTCTTTGCCGTCTTCCCATTTAATTGTTTCATCTGTCTGTGCTGTTGACTTTGTCAAAAACGCAAACCCCGCAACTTCGTCGCTAAATACGACCTCGCGGTAATTGTCTGGATGTATACTGCTTTTCATATCTATATTATTTTAACATTTTATTAGCAGGGTAGTCAATATTTTATTTCACCGCAGACTGTTGCCAAAAAATATTTTTCCAGTATAATCATAAGCATAACGGTT
>JBHAEP010000039.1:0-3742 GCA_041855665.1 Nanosynbacteraceae bacterium | reverse complement strand
GCCAAAAATACTCGCTTACTGCCATTTTGCTCATCTTCACGATAAGCGCTCGAAAGCACCGCCATTAAAGCTCGTTCCACGCCAAAACTCGGCTCGATAACATGCGGAATAAACTTCTCGTTAGTACCCTTAACTTGGTATTCCATAGACTTTTTACTGACTCGCTGAATGTTTCCAAGGTCAAAATCAGTTCGATAAGCGATGCCCATCAATTCTTCTTTGCCAATCGGGAAATCGTATTCAATATCAATTGTCTTCTTGCTATAGTGTGCCCTGTCTTCAGCTGGAACATCTAGCTCGTGAATATTTTCCTCCCTTAAGCCAAGTTTTGCCAAAAAATCGTGCGTGCTCGCCAAAAGTTCATCAAACGCCTCTTCCCATTTTTCTGGATGAACGAAATATTCAATCTCCATCTGCTCAAACTCTCGAGATCGAAACACGAAATCTCGTGGACTAATCTCATTACGAAAAGCTTTTCCTTGCTGCGCGATACCAAACGGCAAATCTGGATAAAACGCATCTACCACATTTTTAAAATTCGTAAAAATTCCCTGCGCAGTTTCTGGGCGGAGATATGAAATACTGTCTTCGCTCTCTGTTGCACCAACGTGGGTTTTAAACATCATATTAAAAGTTCTAGATTTTGAAAGTTCATTTCCATCTGGACTTTTAATACCATTCTCGACAATAGCCGCGTCCATCTGCTCCATGGTCATACCCTCAGCGTCAATTCCATTATCTTTTAAGATATGGTCAGTTCGATAACGGCGATGGTTGACGGTATCTTCACAAAGAGGGTCAACAAAAGTATCAACATGTCCACTAGCTTGCCAGACTTTTTGATTCATCAAAATAGCCGCATCGACACCATACATATCATCGCGCCCATCAACAAAATGCTGCCACCAAAGATTCATAATATTACGCTTCAAAGACACACCCAGAGGACCGTAATCCCAGGTACCGCTTAAACCCCCATAGACATCAGAACCCTGGTAGATAAATCCACGACGCTTAGCTAGACTTACTAAGGCTTCCATTTTTTCATTTTTTACTTGCTTACTCATGAGTTTAATTATACTACAACTTGCTTTTTTAGTCATTTATTGGTATAATATTAATACCATTTGGCCCAACCATCAAAACCCCTTAAGAAAGGATGGTGATCCGAAATGGAGCACCTTTTTGTAAAGACTACCCAAAAGCCTAGCCGCGCCGAGCAGCGCACTGCCAACACTTCGAGCCAGTACCTCAAGGATGTAACTATGATTATCCATAGTCGCCTAAAGGAAAACCGCTCGTTCTCTGCCTCGTCCCAGTTCAATCGCGCCTACGTAGATCTTGAGAATAATTCTCATGAATATCGCTTCGTAAAGAGTGATGTCATCGTGAATTTTCTGCTAGCAGGAATTTACGTCATGGTATACAACTACCAGCGCAAGGTTGAATTTGAGCGCCACTATTACGGCATCGATAAACCCTACTGGAACAAGGTCAATGAATTGATTTCGATCATTCGTAAAATTGACGACCATAGCGAAGAAAAAATCGCCTTGGCGTTAATTTATTCGGCTGTACGTCGTATTACTATGCGAATTAACAGCGACCCAGTGGAAGCAGTCAGCGATGACGATGTTGCCTATCAGGTGATAGATTTTACGCAAAACATGCCAAACTTCACCGAAAACGATCGTGGATACAGATTCCTGGGACTCTACAAGATCTCCAGAGACCGGATATTTCCGATCACGTTTGACAACTCTCGCGTCGGCAACATCGAAGTTAGTCGCGACGAAGCAACAGATCGTCGCTACAACGCTCTTACCGAAAAGCAGCTTGGCATCACTCGCGAAGGTGATATCAGAAGTTTACAGTATGCAATTAGCGAATACTTGGACTTTCTTGATGAAATCGGAGGCAATAAGCAAGGCTGGGACACAATCATGAAGTCTCGTGCCAAAAACAACAAGGCAGCCAACGACGATACACCAGAAGTGATTATGTTAATTTCTGGATCGCTCGTACAGGTAACTCGTTTGATGGTTTCAATTATCGCAATCGACCCCAGTTATGAACTGGATGAACGCGAAAATGAATTCATCAACAAGCTTAGTGCTCTCGATCACGGCAAGATTGGCTTCACCCTGACTCTACGGCATAAGTCCGTCTTGGATCAGGTGTTGACTGCAGATAGCCACAAGGTTATCAGCCACAACCGTCGCCAGATTATGCATCGCATTCGCACCGACTTGATGTAGTCTAGTAAGCCCCTTCAGTTTTTTACTGGAGGGGCCTTAATTTTGACTTAATTTCTGTGCTAGACTATAGCAATCTGGCATATATCGGCCAATATTCGAGACTTTACATATTGCTTCTGGACTGTTAAATCTCATCAGACGCAAGATTTTTATATGATTTTTATTAATATTCCCCAACTTATCCACAACTAATCCACAATCAGAATGATCGTATCTATAATAAAGTTCCCCGTCAAGCTTATTGCCAAAAACATCCCGCTCAAGATTCAATTCACCAGATGTAACTTCAGCCAATCGCACCAGCCACCAAGTTCGAATAATAGCGACATCAAGTCCTTTATCAAGCGCCTCAAAAGCTTCAATGATGGAATTGAATAATTCAGAGCCGACCTTATCATCAGTAGATACATTTCTCAAACTACTTAAAATATCATAACCACAACTCAATGTTTCATAATTCTTTAAGATTCCTCCGTAGAATTTATCAAGCCTAGCTGAACGAAGACCATACAAATCACCTCTGCCCTTAGCTAAAACAATATCGCTCACCGAAAATGGCTCAATAGCGCCAGCCATTTTGCTTTTTTCTTTACGAACGCCTTTGGCAATTACACTAAACACACCTTCTGGGGTGATAACCTGAATAATTCTATCAGCCTCCCCAAAATCAGTCCTTTTAATTGCCACCATTTTTGTCCGAATCAAATCTTTATTCATTGAATATTCTTCCTAATTTCCGCCACCAATCTCTCTGGTGTCATCGTATTTTTATCCAAAAAACCGCTAACACCGTAAACGGCGAGCTGCTCGCCAGCAATCTTTAGACCAGAAACAACTATAGTGGATATTTTTGCTAAATCTTCGTGGCTAATTTTTTCATTAAGAACCGTAAACCCTGTAGAGTCTGGCAAAATAATATCCATAATCAAAACATCAGGCTGAAAATCATCCAGCAAGTCAAAGACCTCATAGGCATTAGAAATAGCCCTCACCACCATGCCTTGCTGCATACAAACTTCAGATAAAAATTCACGAAACCATGCATCCGACTCCAGTATTAGCGCTTTTTTTGATTTTAAATCTATCATATCAATTTCATCTGACCAGAGGCATCCAGCTCTACAAAAAATGTCACTCCACAATTTTTGTGCTGAATGAAACCAATTTTAGCATTGATATTTTCAGCCATTTTCGCGGCCAGATTTAAACTCAACCCTCCTCCTAACTGCCTAGCTGATAAATCTCCTCGCAAAGCTCTTTTTTCTGATTTTACAGATTTTTTAAGCTGACTTCTGGCAACTCTTGGACCAAAATCTCGCACGCCAATCCGAACCTTACTTCCGCCCACCTGTGAAACTTTTATCTCGATCGCATCACCAGGCTCTATATAATTCACGGCGTTGTCTGCAAAAAGGGCTAAAATCCTCTCCAAAATTTTGCGATCAGCGACAATTAATCCAGCTGGTTTTTGACGAGCAATATAT
>JBHAEP010000038.1:0-24893 GCA_041855665.1 Nanosynbacteraceae bacterium | reverse complement strand
TCGCTTAGCGATTGAAATGATTGGAATTTTTAATTCATGTTCTTTTAGCGCCTGAATTGCCGCCTTCAATTGACCCTTTCCGCCGTCAATCAAAACCAAATCGGGTAAGCCCCATTGTTTAATATTTCTAGGGCTAAATCTACGGTAAATCACCTGGTAAATATTCCCCGTATCATCATTTTTTTCAGAAACCTTAAATTTACGATACTCGGAACGGTCGCTAGCTCCATTCGTAAAAACAACCATGCTAGCCACAACATTTTCGCCACCCATATGAGAAATATCAAAGCCTTCTATTCTGGCAAAGTTTTTATTTGAATTAAAAATTTTCGACAAATCAGCCAAAGCACGATCTTTAGAAATATCTAAAAATTCCCTATCACCAAACATCACACGATTTTGAAGCTCTTGCATTGCGCGAAGGCGGTTGCGAATCTTGGCGGCATTTTCAAAATCATGCAAACCGGCAGCAGTCTTCATGTCTCGCTCGAGATCTTTTGTAATAGCCACCCTATTACCCTTTATATACTGAATCAATTTACGAAGGTTGGATTTATATAAATCACTTCCTTCAGACTCCTTAGGACTTAAGCCCAAATCTTCATCAAGCCTTGATTGCCCCGGACGACGTTCTTTAGTTAAATAAGGAAAAACCTTTCGCAAATACCTCACAGCCCTTTTGAGCGCCACTCCATTATAAAATGGTCCAAAATACTCCGCACCATCATCAATCGGATTGCGTGTAAAGCTCACTATCGGCCATTCATCCTTCATATTTATTCGCACATAAGTCTGACTTTTGTCATCACGCAGCAAAATATTATATCGAGGCATATAGCGCTTTACCATTTCATTTTCTAAAAATAAAGCATCAACTTCACTCTCTACCTCAATCCAATCAGTGTCGTATATTTCATTAACCAACGCCAGAGTTTTATTGTCCTTACCTCTAGAATCTTGAAAATATTGACGCACCCTATTTCTCAAAGAAGCCGCCTTGCCAACATAAATAACTTCACCGTTTTTATCCTTATGAAAATAAACCCCTGGTTTTTTGGGCAAGGTTTTTAGTTTTTCTTCAAGCTGTACATTCACTATTTCAGTATAAAATATGACGCCCACATTTTAAAGTGGACGCCATATACAGTTTACTTATTTGATTTTAAATCGTCGTCGGATTCGCCTTCAATGGATATTTTGGGAACAACCTTATCCATCCAACGCGGCATCCACCAAGCCGACCTACCCAGAATGCTCAAAATTGCTGGCACTAGAGTCATACGGACAATAAATGCATCGACAAAAACACCAACCGCCAATCCAAGACCTATGGCTTTAATGGTTTGATCGTGATTAAAGATAAATCCAGCAAAAACAGCAATCATAATCACAGCCGCAGCAGTAACTACTCGTGCGCTAGATGCAAAACCTTTGACAATAGATTCTTTGGCTGATTTTTTAGATTTATCACTATGCTCATAAGCCTCGTGCATGCTAGACACTAGGAAAAATTCATAATCCATAGCGAGACCAAACAATATTCCGATTGCAATAATTGGAATAAAGCTCATCAATGGACCAGTAGATTCGGCAATACCAAACCAACCCCACTGGAAAACTGCAACCATAGCACCAAACATAACGCCAACTGATATTAAGAATCCTAAAGTAGCCTTAATCGGTACTAATATTGACCTAAATGCCACAACCAAAATCAACAAAGATAGTCCTATTACAACAGCTAGATATAACGGCAAAGCTTCAGCTAGCTTAACTTCAATATCATCTTGCATCGCAGTCGATCCGGTTACGCTCATCTCAACGCTGCTTGAATCTATAGCTTTCTTAGCTTCATCGCTCCGAAGCCAGGCAATTAATTCTCGTGCTTTTTTATCACCATCTCCGTCTTTTATCTCTGGAGTGACCTGAATAACAGCCTTTACACCATCTTCGGTCGCCGCAACCGGATTTGCACTCTTTATACTAACGTCGATATCTGAATTTTCAATTCCGGATTTTAATTTTTCTGCAACCTGGTTCGCATAATAAAATTTACCGTATTCAGCAATAGCTTTTTCTGTTTGAACAGTATATTGCTCCTGGATTTGAGACTCTGCAGTAGATTGCTTAGCTAAAGCAGCCTGCTGAATCATCATCACCTCTTCTATTGAGCTGGCACTCGCAATTCTAGACTGAATCTCAGCTTCGGCCTGCTGTTTTTGAACAGCCACCTCCTGGTCAATCTTCGCTCGAACCTGTTCACTAATGGCATTTTTCGCAGCATCATCCACGGGCTGGATGCCTTCGGTAAATACTGCAATAGTGTAGTTATCACCCTCACCGAATCCTTCAGTTAAAATATCGTAAGCTTTTCTCTGAGTGGAATCCTCTGCCGCAAATTTATCACTAGGAAGCCCTAGTTTTAGGTCTAGTACAGGGTAAGTCAAAACCCCCGCAAGACCAACCACTAAAACAATAAATAAGATTGGATATTTTACTATTGTATTCGCCCATTTATAAGCTGGTGTTTTCTTGCTGATGTTTTGGTGGTGAATTTTACCATCGCTCTTTTTTAGCGCACGTCGAATCTTTACACTTAAAACTTTATTACCCGCAATCCCAAGCAAGGCTGGAATTAATGTAACCGCAACAATCGCCGCCATCGCCACAGTAGCAGCACCCGCAAGACCCATAATAGTCATGAATGGAATTCCAGCCACAGAAAGAGCAGAAAGCGCAATAACAACTGTCATAGCAGCAAAGATTACAGCATTTCCGGCCGTACCCGATGCCTTACCGGCTGCAACGTCAGGAGCATATCCTTCCCTGCGGTAAAACAAATATTTACTAATAATAAACAAAGAATAGTCTATACCAACCGCCAAGCCAAGCATAATAGCCATCACTGGAGTAGTTGCGTTTAAATCCAAAACTTTACTGAGTCCAAAGAGACCGCCCATACTAACACCGACGGCAATAATAGCGACAACTATCGGCATGCCGGCAGCTACAATCGAGGCAAAAGTGATAATCAACACCAAAAGAGCAATCCCAACTCCAACAACTTCTCCAACTCCCAAAATCTCACCTGGAGCCTGACTAATTAAGTCGCCACCTCGAGCTACCTCGAGCCTTTCATTGGCAACGCTATTTGTTAGATCAGCTATTTTATTAAGAGACTCTTCAGATATTGAACCTGCACCGTCTTTCATCTGAACTGCCGCATAGGCAATGCTATTATCGGTTTGGCTGATCAACCCTTCGACCTGGAAAGGATTAATCACTCGCTGAACACCGTCAACCTCAGATACTTCATTTAGTAGATTGTCAATCTCTGATTTATGCGAAGCTATAGGGCCGTCTAATGACTTAAACGCAATCCGTCCGCTGCCGGCACCCAAATCTGGAAAAGTTTCCTGCATTTTATCCAGCGCCTGCTGTGCTTGAGTCCCCGGAATAGTAATCGCATTACTTAACTTTTGATAATTTAGCACGCCAGCACCAACTGCCACAACCAGAATAACCAGCCAGGCGGCTACAATTCTTTTGGGGTGATTAAAAATATATTCACCCAGAAAATGTAATTTCTTACCCATAATATCTCCTTTAAATCTACCTATAGTATACAGCAAAAAGATAACATCTCAAAATTTACTTTTTTAAAAAAATACGCTACAATAAGCTTAAGTTTTAATAACAAAAGGGTGAGGAAAAATGAGCTTAAGTTCTTATGAACTAAAAAATCTTGACGCCTACTGGCGTGCTACAAACTATCTCTCCGTGGGTCAAATTTACCTACAGGATAATCCGCTCCTAGAGCGACCACTTGAAAGATCAGATGTTAAACGCAACCTACTTGGACACTGGGGGACAACTCCAGGGCAAAACTTTATTTACACTCACCTAAACCGCGTGATAAATAAAGATAATCTAAATATGCTCTACATCTCTGGTCCAGGACACGGAGGTCCAGCTTTAATAGCAAACACCTATCTCGAAGGTTCGTTTACTGAAATCTACCCCGAATACACCCAGGACAAGGCTGGAATGACCAAGCTTTTCAAAGAATTCTCCTTCCCCGGAGGCTTCTCTAGCCATGTTTCACCGCAAATTCCAGGCTCAATGCACGAAGGTGGTGAACTTGGATATTCTCTGGCGCACGCTTTTGGCGCAGTTTTCGATAATCCAGACCTTATCGTGGCCTGCGTTGTTGGCGATGGTGAAGCCGAGACCGGACCTCTAGCTACATCGTGGCATAGCAATAAATTCTTAAACCTACAAAAAGACGGTGTAGTTCTACCGATTCTACACTTAAATGGCTACAAAATATCAAACCCAACAATCCTTGCACGTATTGAGCGAGACGAATTAGATCAGTTAATGCGCGGCTATGGCTGGGAGCCATTCTTTGTTGAAGGAGACGACCCTCATGCCATGCACCAACTAATGGCTGACACTATGGATCATGTTGTATCTGAGATTAAACGTATCAAAAAGCAATCAGCTGAATATGCTGACTTCCCTAGACCACGCTGGCCAATGATCATCTTAAATTCTCCAAAAGGATGGACTGGACCAAAAACTGTCAACGGACTACCAAATGAAGGAAATTTCCGATCACATCAAGTTCCTGTTGTATTTGACGGCATCAATGACGAAAGTACGCTGAAAACCTTAGAGTCATGGCTAAAAAGCTACCACCCTGAAGAGTTATTTGATGAAAACGGAAGCTTAATTCCAGAGCTAACTAACTTAACTCCAAATGGCAATAAAAGAATGGGTCTAAATCCAAACACTAACGGCGGCCTCTTAATGAAGCCACTCCAAATGCCAGATTTTAGAAAATATGCCGTTCGGGTTGATCATCCCGGCGAAACTAGGGTTAGCTGTATGAAATCCCTGGCTCCGTTTTTGCGCGACGTAATATCAAGCAATATGGATAATTTTAGAATCTTTAGTCCAGATGAGACATTATCAAACAGACTTGGTGGAGTTTTCGAAGTTACCGATCGTCAATGGGGTGCGCGCATCAAAGACGGCGACGAATTTATATCAACCAGCGGCCGCGTGATCGATTCAATGCTTTCTGAACACATGGCTGAAGGATGGCTTGAAGGTTATCTTTTAACTGGCCGACACGGACTATTCCACAGCTACGAAGCCTTTATCCGAATCATTGATTCAATGTTCTCTCAACATGCAAAATGGATAAAGATGTGCTCTGAGCTACCCTGGAGAAAGCCAATTCCATCTCTAAACTACCTGTTAACTTCCCATGTTTGGCGACAAGATCACAACGGATTCACACATCAAGACCCAGGGTTTATCGACCACTTATTTACCAAGAAAAGTGAGACTATTCGCGTATATCTACCTCCAGACGCCAACACACTACTCTCAACAATGGATCACTGTCTGCGATCAAAAAACTACATCAACCTCATGATCTGCGGTAAACACGATGAAGCGCCTCAGTACCTAAACATGGAAGAGGCAATCGAACACTGTACAAATGGACTCGGTGTTTGGGATTGGGCAAGCAATGACAATGGATCAGAACCAGATGTCGTACTCGCATGCGCGGGAGATGTTCCAACAATGGAAACCCTAGCTGCTGCGGAAATTTTGCAAACATATCTTCCAGAATTAAAAGTGCGCGTAGTGAACGTAGTCGACCTAACTAAACTTGAACCGGCTGGCGAAAGTCCTCATGGCTTAGAAGATGAAGCTTATGATGAAATCTTCACCAAAGACAAACATATCATTTTCGCTAACCATGGATACCCTTGGTTGATACATCGCCTAACCTATCGTCGGACAAATCGCAACCTCCATGTTCGCGGATATAAAGAAGAGGGTACAATTACAACAGCATTTGATATGTGCGTCCTCAATAATATCGACAGGTTCAACCTAGTAATCGACACCCTGGATCGAGTTGGTGAAAAATTTGGCGTTCGCGCTGAACACCTAAAAGCCACCATGCAACAAAAGCTTATCGAACACCGTAAATACATCACAACTCACGGTATAGATATGCCCGAAGTTCGCAACTGGCAATGGAAAGGTCGCGCTCACCAAAATTAAACTAAATTTAAACCCCCGATTATTCTCGGGGGTTTATTTTACTTTATGGCTGCTTTTTTAGATTCAGCTTTGGCCTTAGACCTACATTCATCAGTATGATACACGAGATCTGGATCCTTCTTACAGTTTTCACATATCAACACCAGGCTATTACATTGCATATAAGCACAGTTTTCAAAATTTGAAGTCTTAGCTTTACAATGAGTACATTCACCAATCGTCTTGGCTTTATCTGTAAAGTTCATAACTTTACGGTTGTCAAAAACCCTTAAAGCGCCTTCCCATAGACCGTCATCACCATATTTTTCGCCATATTTAACGATTCCGCCGTCAATCTGGTAAACTTCTTTAAATCCACGCTTTTTCATCATTGCAGAAATAACTTCGCAACGTATTCCACCAGTACAGTAACTAATGACCTTTTTGTCCTTGATGTCATCGTACTTATCACTCTCTAGTTCAGCAATAAAATCTCGTGAAGTCTCAGTGTTTGGAACGATAGCACCTTTAAATTTACCGACAAGTGCCTCACTGGCATTTCTACCGTCAAAGAAAACAACATCATCACCATATTTCTCCACCATCTCGTGAACCTGATGCGGCTTCAGATGCTTTCCTCCACCGATCACGCCATTTTCATCAACTTCAAATTCATCATCGGAATTCTTAAACCCAACAAGCTCACGACGATTCTTCACACTCATTCGTGGAAAATCATTCCCTGTTCCATCACTCCACTTGAATACAATATCTTTGAATCCAGGGAATTTCTTAGTTTCCTTGATATATTTCTTTAAATCTTCGACATCTCCACCGACAGTACCATTAAGACCGTGTCGGCTAACCAAAATTCGCCCCTTCAAGCCTAAAGAATCGCACAAAACTTTCTGCCAAAGCTTCACTGCTTCCGGATCTGATATTGGTGTAAATTTATAATAAAGAAGAATTTTTTGCATAATATTATTATAAATATAAATTATATAGTAGTCAAATTCATGTAATCGTTTTTTTTTTGCGATTTTATATTATAATTATATAGCTATGAAAAATCACATCATCAACGCCATACTCAAAAAACCAAGCCGTCAAACTTTAAAAATTTTCTGGAAACATTCCATGAAATTTCCATTCAGTTTTTGGATAAATGCAATCCTATCCCCTCTTGCGGTTGTTTTCTTATATATACTGCTGCCCTACTGCCTTTCTCTAGCCATTGGTACATTTTCCACTGGAGACTATGAAAGTTTACAAAAATACATAGTATGGTCAGTAATTGTCGCTATTTTAGGCGTAATAATCAATGCTGCTTCGGCGCAAGCGTTCATTAACCAAGAATCAAAAGTCCGAAAAACACTAGTCGACGAGCTGATTACAGAATTAATCTCAAAAGACGCCGACTTTTTCTCAAATCAAAAAGTTGGTTCACTAGCCGGAAAGTTCATAGATTTTGTAAACACCCATAGCCAGCTAGTGCATCTTTTCTTGCGCGAAACATTGCGAATGCTAGCGACTATCATAGTTGGATTGGTTCTGATTTTTACAAACAGCACCATAACTGGATTTGTCGTTGTCGGTTTCATGATAGTACTAGTTTCACAAATTTTTATATTCATCAAAATTCGTGAGCCATATCGCCTAGCGCGCAAAAAGACAATTTCTGAACTAAACGGTATAACTGCCGACGCAATCGTAAACAACTCCACTGTCAAAATTTTCGCAGCGGAACAACAAGAACAGTCGAATATAGCTGAAATTACAGAAAAATATCGCCAAATTCTAGCAAAAGATTCCACCATATCAAACCTAGAAGGATTTATCAGAAGATCGCTATCTGCAGCATTTCAGATTGCGGTCATTGCTATAATCGCCAAGCTACTTCTTGACGGAAAGCTAGAGCTTGGAATTGCGATATTCATAGTTACTTACATTCAAAGAATTAGCTCAGAAATATTCACAATTGGACACATCATCACTGATTACGACAGATTGTTTATCCAGTCTGCACCTTTTGCGGAAATATTAATGACACCAAATAAAATCACCGACAAATCCAATAGTCGAAACCTAAACGTTCAAAATGGTAAAATTGAGTTAAGTAATCTATCGTACAGATATTCAGACTCTGATAAAAATGTCCTAGACAATATAAATATAACAATCAATGCCGGTGAGAAGGTCGGAATAGTTGGTAGATCGGGTGCAGGCAAAACCACTCTCACGAAACTTCTTCTGCGACTAGACGACCCGACAGATGGAAAAATTTTAATCGATGACCAAAATATTCAAAACGTATCGCAAAAAAGCCTTAGAGAATCAATATCTTATGTACCGCAAGAACCTTTGATGTTTCACCGATCAATCAGAGAGAATATAACCTACGGCAAAAATAATGCAACAGAGGATGAAATAATAACAGCATGCAAGCAATCTGGAGCTTGGGAATTTATAAAGGATATCCCAAAAGGTTTAGATGCTATAGTTGGTGAACGAGGAATGAAATTAAGTGGCGGCCAAAGACAAAGAGTTGCCATAGCCCGCGCCCTGCTAAAAAACTCCCCAATCTTAATCATGGATGAGGCAACCAGCGCCCTAGACTCTGAAAGCGAGAAACATATACAGAAAAGTTTGGAATTTTTAACCAAGAATCGAACTAGTATTATAGTCGCACACAGACTAAGTACGGTGGCAAAACTGGATAGAATTATCGTTATCGAAAAAGGTAAGGTTATAGAAGATGGTACACATAATGATCTAATAATTAAAAACGGCACTTATGCTAAACTATGGAGCCACCAGGGTCAGGAAAATAAAGACGAGCAATAAAAAAATAATTCACCCTATAGTCAGGGTGAATTATTTTTATCAATCCCTAATATCGCTTATTATATCTCTGCGGGTATTTACAATCAACGGAATAAGCATTGCCACATAGCAAACCGCAAATATCGCTACAGCTAGAGAAATGCTGTAAACCAAATTTACATATAGTAAATCAACTGAATTAATTTTACTGACAACCCCAAAAACCGAACTCAAATCCGCATAAAGACCAATGCCGTAGTATTTTGCAACAAAGTAAGCTCCGGTCAATCCTAAAACTATAGATAAAACCATAGTTAAGAATGCGAGCATTGAAACATAAGTAAAGTAAATCCTAAATATCGTCCATCGACTAGCACCCAAAGACCTATAAACTGCCGTTTCTTTTCGACTATCCGAAAGTATCCTGGATACTATGAACCAGATTATGATTACAGACACAATAAAGGCTAGTCCAAAAGCTATAAATCCAAATTTGATTAAAATGTCACGAAAATCGCCTAAAAGATTAAATCTTCTTCCAAATTCACTAAATTCTAGTCCTGACTTTTCGCAGACATTATCACCTCTACATCCTAAATGCCTGATAAATAGACCATCCGCTTTATCTTTAGAGCTATATTCCAAAATATAGTAACTATAAATATCATCAAAATCTGATGCGTACTTAGAACTCATCTTTTCAGCATTATAAAAAACCTCCCTAGTATCTTCAGGGGAAAATTTTATCATATCTCCCAAAATAACTGCTCCATTTTGGAAATAATCGCTAACCCCAAAAAGTGAACTAGCGAAGCTGTCAATATTTGGGTTGGATTGATAGCTAAAAATATCACTACTTACCAATCCAACAACCTGAAACTTTATCTTACCCCTGTACGGAGATTGGTACTCACCAAGCTTTTTAGAGTTTTGGATACTCAACTGCTCAGATGTCTTCTCTTCTTTACTACGACTATCGTCGACTACCTCGTATTCACCACAAGCCTCTTTTGGCTCAGAATAAATCAAACTTGGCTTAATGTAATCCTTATTACCCTTGTTAGCTTCCATATCAATTAAGTCAGTAGTAAATTTAGACTTTATTGCAAGGTCTGCAGAATTTCTATAGCAAACTTCATAAACAAAACCCTTTGATTTATCTCGAGCTTCGTTTAGCCACGTCAACTTCTGGAATTTATCACTTGGCTTGACAGCTAAACCAACATCATCACCAAAAACTTCCTGAAACTCTTCAGCTGAAACGATAACAGGTATACCTTTTAGTTCTTTTATGTCATCTGATATAAATTTATTAGCCGCATCACCATAAAAAGCAGCGTACAGACTATCTCTAATACCTCTAGAAAAATATCCTCCTATTCCATAAGCCTCAGAAATCTTAGGTAATTCTTTGTCATTTCTTATTAAGGAAGATGAGCTACCAAATACATTCCCATAACTTCTTACTGCAGTGATTTTATCTGCTTCAGTTTCCTTAGCTAAGTATTGAACATCAGATAGTTTGTTTTTTGCTGTTTTATTATATTCAGTAATTTTATTAGCCATGTAAGCGTCCACCACCGGTGAATCATAGTTGATGACATATCGATACTTAGATGGAGTGTTTTCATCAGCAAAATTATTACTCGGAATCAAAGCCGGAGCTACAACATCTTCATACTCAATCCCTAACCCTTTATACTTTTCTTGAATCTGCCTCTTATACTCAACTTCAAAATCACGTACAGCATCTATATCACTGTGATTTGAACTTATCGGAAAGGCATCGTCAGGAGTTTTAAGATGGCCAGATACACTAAACTTATCAGAGTCAGTCTCTCTAGCTAGGTTTTCGATATTTTTATTCAAACCAAAAATCAAAAAACCAAAAGCAAATAAAATAGCAAAAAGAAAACTAGAAACAATAATTGATATTATTGTCATCCAGCGCCTTGACCGCAATTTAGTACCAGCAAGCAAGAGAATATTACTACTTTTAACCATAAATTACACCATCTTTTATGCTTATTATCCTATCAGCAGACTTTGCCACATCCATATCATGCGTCACGACAACTATAGTCTTACCCAGCTCGCTACATATTTGGCGAAAAATATTAACTACTTTTTGAGAATTTTCTGAATCTAAATTACCTATTGGCTCATCAGCTAATATAATATCAGGGTCGTTCATTAGCGCTCTAGCGATAGCCGCTCGCTGAATCTGACCACCAGAAAGCTCTTTTACTTTATAGTTCTTTCTATCAGACAAACCTAGTGAATCCAGTACGCTGCTGGCTCTATCCCTAGATTCTTTCCTGCTTTTGCCGGCTAAAAATCCAGCTACAGCCACGTTGTCAATAAGCGTCAAAAATGGCTGCAAATAGAAACTCTGAAATATAAACCCTACTTTTTGTGATCGAAATTTACTAATTTTCGAATCTGAAAACCTAGAAACATCTTGACCATCTATATAAACCTTGCCTTTGGTGGGACTATCTAGACATCCTAATATATGCATTAATGTAGATTTGCCGCTGCCACTGGCGCCAACCACGGCAACAAACTCCCCTTTTTGAATCTCCAAATTAATATTCCTTAAGACTTCAACTCTATTTTTGCGAGATATATTAAATGTCTTGGATAGGTTTTCAATTTTTATCATAATGCTTACACTAATTTTACTATATAATAAAATTTTTCAAAAACCAAAAATCACCCCTCACGGGGTGATTTTAGATAATAGGTAGATAGCGACTACTTATTTATCTTCAGATTCACTGTCAGCAGGCGTCTCTTCAGATCCGTTTTCTGATTCAACTTCAGATTCATCTTCGGCATCACCACCAGCCGCTTCGTTAGCTGCAGCTAGCGCACCTGGCTCATAAACATTTGCCACGACAAGATCTGTAACACTCTGGTCGTCATCAGCAGTACCTTCACGTCCATCATCATTGTCCACAAGCTCAACACCTTCTGGCAATTCAATATCTCCAACAGTCAACTTATCTTCATCTGTCTTTAGATTTTTAACTGAAATCTCTAAAGCCTCTGGTAAATCCATAGGTAAAGCCTTAACTTCTAGAGACTCAATCGCCTGAAGGATGATCAATCCAGCTTTTTCGGCATCACTTTCGCCCTGGTCAATCAAACGAACAGGAACTTCTGCAATAACAGGCTCATCAGCCTTGACCGCATGAAATGCCACATGACGAATTTGATGGCGAACCATATCCATATCGATATCTTTAATCATTGCAATACGACGCTTTGCACCAGTCAGATGAACTGGCGTGTGCTTTCCAGCTGCAGAAATAACCTTCGATACAGCACCAAGCTCCATTTGAATAGCTTGAGGTTCAATTCCAGCGCCATAAACAACACCTGGAACAGTACCTTCTTTACGAAGCTTGGCAACCTTTTTACCAAAAACTTCACGCTTTGCAATATTTAATGTAATTTTCTCTCCCATATTTCTCCTTTCGTCCGGATATTTTTTCGGAGTGAATTTATATTGTACTTATTATTATAGCATAATTACGCTTAAAGCTAAATTTCAGATTGGCTATGCTATAATTAAGTCATGTCAAAAAAGAATCAAAATAACTCTGAAGCCGAGAAAAATGCACCTAGATTTTCAGCCTTTCTAGAGTCAAAACCTGTACTATTTTTAATATCGCTCTGGTCTGGACCGAGCAAATTAATGAAAAAAACCTACAAGTGGATTATTAGCTGGAGCGAAAAAAAGCAAGCTGAATACGCCCTTGCGACACTATCTTTTGCCGAAAGCTCGTTCTTCCCTATCCCACCAGATCCACTGCTTATAGCAATGGTTACGGCTCGACCAAAAAAATGGTTTAGGCTCGCAACCATTACAACAGCAAGCTCTGTATTCGGAGGACTTTTCGGGTACCTGCTAGGGTTTTTATTAATTGGTGCAATCATGCCTGTAGTTATCAACGCCGGCTACGAAGAAGCGTACAATTCCGCCAACGAATGGTTTAAAGAATGGGGTGTCTGGGCAATATTGATCGCAGGATTCACACCCGTTCCTTATAAAATCTTCACTATCGCTGCTGGCGCCGCAAACATGTTTATCTTACCTTTTATAATCGGTTCGATTATCGGCCGCGGTGGACGATTCTATTTGGTAGCATTCCTAATGAATCATTTTGGCCGCAAATACAAAGACCAAATTGAAAAATATATCGATATTATTGGAATTATCTTTGTGATCTTAATAGTTCTTGGAATATATATTCTAAAATTCATGTAAAACCCCGCTTCAAAATCATATAACCCGCCTAAGTATGGCGGGTTATATTTATTTCAGCATAGATTTTAGATACTTTCCGGTATAAGAATTTGGTATTTCAGCGATCTGTTCAGGTGTTCCAGCGGCAAGCATAGTGCCACCTCCAGCCCCACCTTCTGGACCCATATCAACAATGTAGTCAGCGGTTTTTATCATATCTAAATTATGCTCAATAATCACCATGCTATTGCCGCCTTCGACTAATTTCTGTAGAATTCCGATCAACCTCTTGACGTCTGCGCTATGCAAACCAGTTGTCGGTTCATCTAAAATGTACATTGTTTTTCCTGTATTTCGCCTTGATAGCTCCGTAGCAAGCTTAATTCGTTGCGCTTCTCCACCAGAAAAAGTAGTTGCAGGCTGACCTAGTTTTATATACCCAAGACCAACATCCACCAAGGTGTCTAGTTTTCTAGATATTGATGGTTGGCTTTCAAAAAATTCTGCCGCCTGCTCAACAGTCATTTCTAGAACATCACTAATTGTCTTATTTTTATAAGTGATTTCAAGCGCCTCGCGATTATATCGACGACCATCACAAACGTCACAAGTAACATAAACATCCGGCAAAAAGTGCATCTCAATCTTAATAACGCCGTCGCCTTGACAGTTTTCACAGCGACCACCCTTAACATTAAAGCTAAATCGCCCGGCTTTATATCCACGAACATTAGCCTCTGGAGTGCTAGCAAAAAGTTCACGAATTGGGGTGAAAATACCCGTGTATGTCGCTGGGTTGGAGCGTGGAGTTCTACCAATAGCCGACTGATCTATCACAATAACCTTATCTAGCTGTTTAATCCCCTTAATTTCATCATGAAGACCAGGCACATCCTGTGCTCGATGAAGTCTAGCGGATAATTCCTTGGCTAAAATATCATTAACAAGAGTTGATTTTCCGCTACCACTAACTCCTGTAACCATAGTTATCACACCTAGCGGAATATTAACATTAATATTTTTCAGGTTATTTTCTCTGGCGCCAATAATCTCAAGTTGTTTATCTTTTTGAATTTGACGACGCTTTTTAGGAACTTCAATCTTTTCCGCCCCGCTCAAAAACTTTCCAGTGATACTATCCTTATTTTTAGCAACTTCAGCTGGAGTGCCCGCTGCGACAACATTTCCACCATGAACTCCAGCCCCTGGACCAATATCTAGGAGATAGTCCGCTTCACGAATCGTGTCCTCGTCATGCTCCACAACAAGGACAGTATTCCCTAAGTCTCTTAGGTGCTTTAAAGTAGCAATTAAACGATCGTTATCTCTTTGATGCAGTCCAATAGAAGGCTCATCTAAAACATACAAAACCCCCTGTAGACCACTGCCAATCTGCGTCGCCAATCGAATACGCTGCGCCTCTCCACCAGATAGAGTATTAGCTGCTCTAGCTAACTCCAGATAATTCAGCCCGACATTATTCATAAAGCCAAGTCGTGCCGTAATTTCCTTTAGAATTTGAGTTGCGATCATCATTTCTTGGTCACTAAGCTTCAGGTTATTTTCGAACAAGTCTAAAGCATCTGCCACGCCCAAGCTACAGATATCCATAATACTCAAACCTTGGACTGTCACAGCCAAGACCACAGGCTTCAAGCGCGCACCCTTGCAAGAATTGCAATGCCTTAGGCGCATAAAACGCTCAATATCTTTGCGCATAAATTCACTATCAGTCTCTTTATGTCGACGCTCCAAATTTGGTATAACACCCTCGTATGCAGAATCATAGCTCCGACCACTGCCAAGCTCAATACTATAAGTCTGCTTGCCCGTTCCATAAAGAACCTTATCTATATTGTCCGGACTTAAATCCTTCACAGGAACCCTTAAGCTAAAGCCATGCGCCTCCGCAACAGCCTGCAAACGCTTCATGTACCAAGCATCACTGCTAGCTCGATTGTAGGGGCGAATAGCGCCTTCCGCGATAGTCAGATTCGGATTAAAAACAAGCTCCGGGTCAACCTCCATCCTAGTTCCCAAACCAGTACATGTAGGGCAAGCTCCTTGAGGTGAGTTAAAACTAAAAAGCCGCGGCTCTAATTCTGGAATATCTTCAGCTGGATGATCTATACAAGCATATCTTTGACTTAAAGACGACACTTCATCAGTGTCAACATTCAAAATCTGAACCACACCTTCGCCAATATCTAGCGCCTGCTCAACAGATTGGGCAACCCTCGATTGCAAATCTTTAGACATCACGATACGGTCGACCACAATCTCAATATCGTGTTTATACTTTTTATCTAGTTCCGGAAATTCATCCAATGCGTACACAACACCGTCAACTCTCGCCCTAGCAAACCCAAGTCGAGTATATTGCTCTGCTACATGCGCATGCTCACCTTTTTTCTGTTTGACAATAGGAGCTAGAATCATCAACCTAGACCCCTCGTCAAATTTCATAACTTCATCAATAATAGTCTGTGGAGTACGTCGCTGCACCGTTTTGCCACAAATAGGACAATGTGGAACTCCAATGCGAGCGAAAAGCAACCTCAAATAGTCGTAAATTTCAGTCACTGTTGCTACTGTAGATCGAGGGTTTCGGCTCGTTGATTTTTGATCAATTGAAATAGCTGGACTAAGCCCATCGATCGAATCCACATCTGGCTTATCCATAATTCCCAAGAACTGACGAGCATAACTACTAAGACTTTCGACATATCGCCTTTGACCTTCAGCATAAATTGTGTCAAACGCCAAGCTCGACTTCCCTGAACCAGAAAGTCCAGTTATCACTACAATTTTATTTCTTGGGATTTCAACGCTAACATTTTTCAAATTATGCTCACGCGCGCCCTGGATTTTTATCAACTCTGCCATATCTAAAATATTATACCACTTTTTTAGATATCAAACCATCCACCAAAAGGAAATGCCGACCCCAGATAGAGGTCGGCGCTAGTAGGTTAAAATAGGTTTACGTAAGGACTAATTAATGCAACAAATACAACTATTAAAATTGCCGCAACGATATGGCGAGGCTTGATATCAATTCTTTTTTGCGGAAAGATACCAGTGCTACCTCCTTTGCCGTAGGTGCGAATAAATTCACCATTTTTCTGGCAAAAATCTTCGACCTCAGTAAAATAGCTACTATCAAGACCTGTAGGATCAACGTAGAAAATCCCTTTCGGGTTACATCCTACGACTTGCTCGCGAAATTCATTCGAATTATAGACATCAGCAGGGATTAAATGAAAGTCATTATTTTCAGCATCACCTAGCTCATCTTTGTATGAAAAAATCATCACAAACTTGTCCGCTTGCATAGATTCAAATTCGCGCAAGCCATCAAAGTGGCGCGATAGAATATAGCCATCCTCGGGAAAGAGATGCTTCTTACCATACTTGTCCACGAAAACGTTACTCATTTTTATTCCTAACTACGAAATGTACAAGCATCTATTGATGCTATATTTAATATTATAGCATAATCATTATAAAAAGTCAATGAAAACCGGCCCCAATCAAGAGGCCGGTGTAGTAGGAATAAATTATAGAAACCTAGCAATTAAACCAGATAAAAACCCTGCCAAAAATGCACAAGCCGTTATTGACAAGGCCAAGACAATAGCAAGAGCTATCAACTTATCAGATATAATTCGCTTTGAATAGAAGCGCTTCTTGCGCCCATTCCTATCCATCATGATTACGCTTTTGTTACAGCTATAGCTAAACGAACGAACATGATGATTGTAATGGATATCATCGTTAAACTTATCCAGATCGTAATAAAAACCATCCGGATTTAATTCGAACAAACGACGACGAAAAGACTTTGACCGGTAAATCTCTGGTCCATAAATTAGAGTCTCCGACATAGCGTTTGCACAATTGGGCTTCAAGGCCAACTCTATCGAATCGGCACTAAGTTGACTCAAAGTCTGAAATTCATCAGCTGACGGAAGTTTATCGCAATAAAATCTCCCTTTTGGCGGGAAAAATTCAATACTACGATTTATCTGGTTGAATGTGATGAGGTTTTCAAGTGAATCCAACATCTTTACTCCTAGATTAGAAATGTACAAATATCTTTTGATATTATATATAATAATAACATAATCATTATAAAAAGTCAATAAAATATATCAAAGCGCTTATCGTTGCATACACTTGACAAGAGTGATATGATCTTTATTAATATGAGTCGAAAAAATTTCCTAATAATCACAATTTCCGTTATTTTAATTTTATCTTTTTGGAATTCAGGAATATTTGATTCGATAATTATATTCTTACTGACAGGTTTACTTCCCGGCTTAAACTGGTCAATCCCGCCAAACGTAATGATGATAGGTTTCTTGGCTGCAGCTTGGCTATTTTTCGGAAGAAGCTTAATCGAGAAAATATCAAGCTATCGATACCTCAAAAAAGAACTTGCCCGCAAAAACCGTATGCCAAAGAAAAGATTTTCACCAATCCAAACAGCAAAATAACCCCAAATGGGGTTATTTTTAATCATTTGCAGGAATGATACTTTCAGCCCAAAGCTGTAATTCTTGCAATATAAACTGCTGGCTATCATCGGCCGTTTTATAAGCCTCTTGGAGCTCAGACATAAACTTAGGCAACTGTTCTTTGAGATATTCACCGCGACGCTTATCCCACCCAGTAAACTCCTCCTCACTCATAGATTTAGGATAGTTTCTAGCCTTATAATTCTCCAGTAGATCGCTAAGCCTCTTGTCTATGAAATTAGGATGAAAATCAGTTAATTCACGCTCACTAGCATTACGAACCGATTCTACGCTCTTTTTATCACCGTCAGACAAAAAACCATCATAAAGTTGCGCTTCAGGATATTTAGACTTAGTAAACTCAGGCCGCGAATTAAACGCCATCTGGAGATTTTTCACAAAACCTGGACTAGACAATATTTTACGATAATTTGCCTCAATACTAGACTTATCTAGCTGGAGACGTTGCCAGGAATCCCCTTGCTCTAAAACTCCAAGAGGAGCAACGGCTGGACAGCGATTTAATTGCAACTCCTTCGCTGGCAACCTAACGAAATCATCCTTCTGGCGATCCTCCCAGCTAGCAAAAATTTTCTTAGCCAACTCATCGACACTCATATTCAAAAACTGCTCAGGGTCATATCGCAAATCATAAACTGCAATTGCCCCAAACCTAGTTTCAGCCAAAGGTAAAGCGATCGTTGTCTTCTGGAATTTTTCCTCATAGCGTCCGCTAGTATAAACAAATGGAGTTGGATTCAAGGGGTTGACTAGGTTGGATATTTCATTTTTAGATCGCATTTTCAAAAGATACTCAAACATCTTTGGTTGTTTTTGAGCTATCAATTTCGTAATTTCTATCAAAGCATAAACATCGCTTAACGCATCATGGGCTTTATAGTGATCTATTCCATTGACTCTCGTTAAAAGCTCAAGCTTATTTACAGCCCTACCATCAACCTCTGGCCATTCAATGCCTTCTGGACGCAAGGCCCGAACCATACGAACTACATCAAGCATATCCCAACGACTACGCCCATTAGCATAGGACCATTCATAAGGATCATAAAAATTTCGCCAGAAAAAATGCCGAATAAATTCATCGTCAAAGCGAATATTATTAAATCCCACCACAACAGTGTTTGGAGTAAAGATTTCATCATGAAGCTTTTTTGCGAATTCAGCTTCCGTATAACCATCAGCCACCGTCTGCTGCGGAGTTATACCAGTAACCATAGAGGCTTTCGGACTAGGCAATACATCATCATTTAGGCGTATTAGCTCGTTTATAGGCTCTCCTATTTGATTAAAATCTTTATCTGTACGAATCCCAGCAAACTGCATAATTCGGTCTAGTTTTGAATTTAATCCGCTGGTCTCCAAATCGTAAAAAAAGTATGTTTGATTATCTTTCATAAACTACTGCTCCATGAAAGTAAACTCATCATCACCTATAACGATAAAACTTTCACCTGTAGCACCTTTGCGGCTAAGTTCGTGGCTAATTCCCATCTTTTTCATAATATCGCGTAGACGATTGATATTTTCAAAGCCATCAAAATTAGTACGCCTAGCAAATTTTTCAATCTTTTGACCACTCACTCTGAATCGCTTTACGCCTTCAATTTCCGGTAGCTCATCAACAAACCACGCCTCTTCGATATCTTTTTCAGGTAAAGTGATAGTAGGAATATCCTGATCTTCGCCTTGCTCAGATTCCATTTCAAGTTTTTCTTGACTGCGGACATCTTGAACTTTCTTTCTTAGAGCACGTAAAACCTCTTTAGTGTTTTTATGCGCCGCAGAAGAAATAGCAAAAATATCCATAGCATTAGGTGCAACTTTTTGAATTTCAGCAATCTGCATATCAATAATATCTTGATCAAGACCTTCGGATTTAGTCAAAGCAATCACTTCTGGTCGAGTTGCTAATTCTGGACTATACTGCTTTAGTTCATTTCGAATGATTTGATAACTTTTGGCTACATCCTCGCTATATATATCTATCAAATGCAAGAGTACCGCCGTACGTTCAACATGGCGCAAAAATGCACCGCCAAGCCCGCGACCTTCACTGGCACCTTCAATTAAACCGGGAATATCAGCAATCAAAATACTGCCGTCATCAATATCAGCAACGCCTAAGTTCGGGCTGAGTGTAGTAAATTCATAATTAGCTATCTCTGGCTTAGCATTAGTCACCACGCTCAAAAAAGTCGATTTTCCTGCGTTAGGAAATCCAAGCAAGCCAACATCCGCCAAAAGCTTCAATTCCAGCTCCGCCTCAAAAGCTTCACCTTCTTCACCAAGTTCAGCAATCTTAGGCGTCTGACGAACAGAAGATTTAAAATGAGCATTACCAAAACCTCCGTCGCCACCCTTAGCTACTACGATCTCTTGACCGTGAAAAGTCAAATCAGCTATTTCGCTTCCGTCTCGGCGCACTATAGTACCAACGGGAACCTCAACAATTAAGTTTTCTCCGGATTTACCTCTTTTATTACGCTTACTTCCGTTAACTCCGTTTTCGGCCTTCAATTCTGGCTTATAGCGAAAGTCGATCAAGGTATTTAAGTTGTCCGTCGCCCTAAAAACAACATCGCCACCACGACCCCCATCGCCACCATCTGGACCACCCTTATCCACATAAATTTCTCGCCTAAAACTAACGGCACCGTTGCCACCTTTTCCGGCCTGAATTAAAACTTTAGCTGTATCTACAAACATATTATATCTAGTATACCAAAAATATCCCCAGAGTGATACTCCAGGGATAAATTATTAGTAGATGTAATTATACATTCCAGCTTGAGATATTGGAATGGCGCGATTACTTACAACATTCCAACCAGCGTAGTTCATTTCAGATACATAAACATACTGAGAATCAACTCGCTCTACATAAGCAACGTGTCCATATCCGCCACCTCCAGCAGAAGTTTGCAATATAGACCCAGCTACAGGAGTGTTTCCTACGCTATATCCAGCAGCTCGAGCTGATGAGGCCCAGCTATAAGCATTACCCCAGAAGCTTCCAATATCTGGACGCTTTTCGTAAACATA
This sequence comes from Nanosynbacteraceae bacterium, assembly GCA_041855665.1. GTDB lineage: Bacteria > Patescibacteriota > Saccharimonadia > Saccharimonadales > Saccharimonadaceae > JBHAEP01. The sequence continues at coordinate 4,163 of JBHAEP010000038.1, read as the reverse complement.
CCAAGTACAATATCCATACGCATATCTGTTTCCGGCTGATGCGGTAACAAGACTATTTGAGATTCCAGTCACCTGACCTGCAGAGCTAGATCCTGCGCTTGTTGAGGTTGAGGCACTAGAAGACCTTGATTGAACTGGAGCTTGGTATCCAGGACGTTCATTCTCAGGAAGCTCACCGCCAGGTAGAACTATACGAGAACCTTCAGTAAGAGCTAGTTCGTTCAAATCATTATATAAAATAACTCGTTCTTTATCGGCTTTATATTTACTTACTATATCATCAAGCTTATCGCCGGATTTAATAGTGTAAATAACACCGTCGACTTTAGGAATAGATAATTCCTTTCCAGCCTCTAGTTTATCTTCCGTTAAGTTATTAGCCCACTTAATAGTCTGTGTTGAAACCTTGTATTCAGTTGCGACAGACTCGACAGTGTCGCCCTCTTTTGTAGTATAGGTTGCAATCTCGCGATCACTAGAACCTGGCTGGACAACTTGAGGTTTACTAATAACCTCTTGGGCGTTTTGAGACAAGTCAATTTTTGCAGAAAGGGAATCTGACGCCTGTCGAATATTTGACGCTACCGGCATCTGTGTAGTTTCAGCAACCACAGACGCTACACTAATAGCAGACAACTCATCGGCTGAAGGCGCAGAAGTATTGATAGCTGTAGCTGAATTAAAGCTACTTCCTATTGGCGCAGTAGACTGAGCTAAATTGTCCTTATTTTGACTAGTTGGTTTGTAGTATCCAACCGCAACTATGCTGATAGCGAGTAGAAATACACCTACATAGCCAGCGGTTCTTGAGGATTTAGAAACCTTTTGCAGTTTTTTATTAAATCCACCGAATTTTTGTCCCGCGGATGTATCGGGGTTTGAGGTCTTATTATTGACCATTTTTTGGTTACGAATTATCGTTCTCCTGCCTCATTGGTTACCCAAAGGGCTACTACCGTACTCTGTCTTTCTTCTCTTTTATAGAGAAAAGGATATTTCGTCGACCAATTATTACGTTAATATTAATAAAAAATTCTTCTTCTACTATATCCGTACGACATTTTCTGGTAGGCTAAACAATATCATCTACCCCAGATACAACTGCAATAGAGGCACTGTTAGCTAATATCAACTATACCAAAGCAGCTTTCAATTGTCAAACAAAGCTAAATTATTAAACACTTCTTAGCACAATGGTTTTTAATATTCTGATTATGCTCTTCTTCAGTTCGACCAAAATAGGTCACATCGTCATCGCCACTCAAAAAGAACAGATAATCACCTTCAGCGGGGTTGGCTACAGACTCTAACGCACCAAGTCCAGGGGTGGATATTGGACCCGGAGGCAAACCTGCAAACCTTCGTGTGTTATAAGGGTTATCTAGATTAACATCTCGCTCAATTCCAAGTTTATCGGCGATATATTGATAAGTTACATCAGACCCTAAAGACATACCCTTTTCAAGACGAAGTAGAAAAATCTGTGCAACTTGACGCTGATCATCATTTACCTCACTAGGATTTGGAGATGTTACTTCTCGCTGAATAATCGAGGCTAAGGTAATTCCTTCATATAAATTCAAACCTTGCTTCTTAAATCCTTCAGCTAGATTACTCTCTTTAATCTTTTTATCCATTAATTTCAGGCTTTCAGCGACGACATCTCGAGCGCTCGCTCCAGCGCTCAAGGTGTAGGTTTCGCCATACATATAACCCTCTAGATCAGAGCTGGATGGCTTACCATTAAATAAATCACTAAATTCCGAATAAGTATCTTTCATAGCTTCATCAATCTCAGCATCAGTATACCCAGCCTTCTTTAAAACATTCTTATTTTGATCCAATGTAGCCCCTGGCAAAAATTGTATCGAAAAAGTATCGACATTGCCGCGCTTCAGATGATCAATTATCTGCTGAGTGCTTTCACTCGGCTTTAGCTGATAAGTTCCGGCCTGTAAAGCACCGAGTGAGCCCGTAACCCTAGCATAGATAACAAATGCCTTACTAGACCTAATCAAATCCTCGGACTTCAGTTGATCAGCTATTTGACTTGGTGTAGATCCATTAACAATAACAACTCTTTTAGCATCACTAGAACCAGAGTCAACCGGAGTCAGCTGATAGAAAAACCAGCCCAAAATACCGCCAACCACAATAACAACCACTGCAAGTAGCGCAATTATCCAACCAACAATACCCTTGCGATCCTTAGGCTTTTTACCCCCAAGGCCATTACTGGTATTATATTGAATCTCAGGCGCAGAATACGGTCGAGTCGTGTTTGAATTATCTAATTTATTATTATTTACATCCATTTTTTTGATTCCAAATAGTCAGTTAATATTATAGCGGCAGCTTCTTTATCGATATCACCTTTTTGATAATTCTTCGATCTAGACTTTAACCTCTCTTCGGCAATTACGCTAGTCAAAGATTCATCTTGGTATTCAATAGAGACATTCTCCGGAAGATTAATTTTGGCCATGAACTCTTTCACGAAGTCCGTCTGAGAGCTAATCTTTCCATTCTGACTTCGAGGCAAACCAACAACAAGAACATCTATACTATTAACTCTAAGCATTCTCTCTATAGAATTTACTTCAGAACCATCTACTTCCAGCGTGATTTCTGGCACAGCGATGCGAACTTGGCTATCAGCCAAAGCAACTCCAATTCTTTTTTCTCCTACATCGAGAGATAAAAACCTTTGTATATTAGCCATTGTTATCTAGTTTAAATTCTATTGTAATCTTATCATCGTTAGACGGAACTGAGTTAACCCAGAAAGGATAAAACTTAATATCAACGTCATTGATACCCTCTATAGCCTCTAGACTAGATTGGACTTCTCCATATTTCTTGCCGTAGCTCTCTTTTTTAACCTCGGCTTCGTCAATCTTTGGTCCAATCTGACCATTGGCAGTAACCTTTACAGTTGCAGAATTGCCTGATGTATTAAACTGAGAGAACTTAACATCGCTCAATCCATTATTATAAACGTGTTGATTTTCCTTACCTGCAATCTCAGTTTTCATTCCAGACTCTAAATACTTTTTAATTTCTTCAGTCTTAACGGCCTGAATTGAGTAAGTTTTCTTCACAGTAACCTTACCGCTCTGCACCTCTTGATCAGCTTGAACGGAAGAAGAAACCTCTTGTTGCCCAGCCGAATAACTCTGGTCAATTACAACATATCCCTCTCCTACCTTTTGCTGAAGCTTGGTTTTCATCTCTTGATCTGAAGGCAAGGATACTCTTGAGCTAGCTCCATCAATGTCAGCCTGAGTCACCACAGTGGCAGTTTTATCCGTACCGCCAGATGTAGCTCCATTAATTCTAACATTGATACTTCCAGGTGCACCACTTAAAGATCCAGTGGCTGCATTATAGTTTGATCCGCTATTTTTTGCCGTTACAGATGAAGTAGCGCCTCTATAATTGCTAATACTAATAGTCACCGAACTATCTAAAACATAAACCGCACCACTCTGAGAAGAAAGTTCAGTTCCAGCCTCGATAGTTTTACCTAAATCATCAATTGATCCGGTGGATATAGTAACCCTTCCGGTCGCCTTTTCGCCGACATCTTTTTTACCTGTAGCATTAAAGTCGACCGAAGCTTCAGCTGATTCTGAAATAACTTCAGATTTTAAAGCATTATCAGCGAAACTAGTATCTCCGTTTGTTAATGTAGCGATTTTATCTACAACAGCAGGTGAAGTTTTGGCGGTAATTATAATCCTAGCACTCGGAGCAATCCAGTTAGCCCAAACAAAAAATCCAATCAATAAAACTAAAACACCCAGGCCTATAAATAACTTTTTTCTGAATTTATTAAAATCAGGAATCTTATCACCTTTTTTGGTTGCTTTTGGTTTTTCGATCTTTTTTCCAGGAATAACAGCAGTAGCGGCCACAGCTAGCTTCTTCGTCTTTTTTGGACTAGATGAAATATCTTTAGAGCTATCTTCGCTTGGCTTTTCATAATCCTCAGATTCAGGTAAATCAATTCCGTCAATCACATCATTATCGTCAACACTCAAAGCAGGTATTTCTGCGATTTCGGGTTTAGATTGAAGATTTTTGGCTACTGGAATTTTAGCAGCACCAGCCAAGCTAGTCAGCGCCGGGTTACCAGTTACAATAACTAGGTGTTTATCATT
>JBHAEP010000037.1:0-4287 GCA_041855665.1 Nanosynbacteraceae bacterium | reverse complement strand
CATCAACATCGTCATCTAGCTTATACTTGATATTCTCATCAGTTTGTGGTATATTATTAGCATAAGCCTCCGAGGATCGCTCAGGGCGTGGTCGTAGCGGATTAAGTTCAGCTGCGCCCTCGGAGCTAGAAGCCTGCACTTGTTGCGGGCTTCTACTTTTATTGAAGTAAGTTACCACATAGAAATCAGTGCCATCACTAATTAAGTCCACTCCGAGTCGGTGATTCTTACTGATGGTTTTAGACACAGAAATGCGTTTGCCTAAACGCCCATCGCCAATTAGCTTAATTTCATCTGGATTATTGAACACTTCATGAATATTAGCTATATCGGAATCTGTGAGTGGGTTTCTGTCAATTCTTCCACGAACTCCTTCGCCAGTTAAGTGTCCACTATTGCGTAAGTGATTAATCGTGTCGTTAGTTAAAACCAACTTAGCATTGTCGCTAACAGCTAAGCCTGTTGCTTGTCGATACCGCTCTGCCGAATCAGCTGTCAATTGCGTTAGGGTAGCTTGTTTGCGCCAACCGTTTTTGACCATATTAAAACCAGCCAACGCTCGTTTAGCAGCGTCCGGACTGCGCTTGTAGGCAATACTGTCTTCCAGCCTACTAACCGTTCTTTCTAGTACTCCAATATTGTCGTCAGTTGAGAACTTGCCAGTCTCTAACTGAGCGTAGAATTGTTTAATCTTGTCCGCTTGACCGAAGAACTCTTTTAATCCCTCAATAATCCGATCAAACCAAGCTCGAATGGTAGGATTTAAGCCGACTTTATTAGCGTAGTAATTAGCCCGACCTTTTTGGTATTGTTCCAAGTAACTGTTGAACTCATCTGCCACCTTTTCTTCCACGGCTAAACGAACATCTTTTGGTTGTTTAGGATTTAAAGCGTGACCATTGACAGCGTTGGCACCGTAACCTTTTTCGTTATATTCTCGAATGATGTTTTCAATGCCGTATTTGTCCGCCACAGCTTGCATAATCTCTGGCCGTAATTCCATATGTTTACGCAGAGTTTTATGCACCACTTCGTGATTTAAGACATATTCAGCCAGCTCGCCGATGTGAACGGTGTTGGTCTTAGGGTCGTAATACCCCTCAATATTGCCAATGTCTTGAATTGCCTCCGCGAAAGCATTAAACGCAATGTCATTATCTCCCGTCAGCTTGAAGTGGCGGGCTTTTAGTTCGTCGATGGAAGCTTTAATCTTTGCTGACTTCTCGCTAATTTTATAGCGCATGTCTGGACTGTTGGTGGGATTAAGGTTATCGATATATTTGATTTGACTAGGTTCAAAAGCCACATAACTATCACCGTCTTTAGCGCCGTCATAGCCTAATTGTTGCAATCGTTCAGTAATCGAAATGCCAAGCTTTTGTGCATCGCTAGCTATTTGCTGATACTCAGCTGAAAAACCGTCTATTATATATGGATTTTTGATGTCTAGATAGGTTACTTTTGTGTTTTTTCCTGCATCCTTCGCATAGCTTTTATTGCTGCTAAACCAAAAACCGTCTACATATGGATTGCGTCCTAAGCCTTTGCCAATTTTATTTTTATCGAACTGATTAAAATCCGTGTTCGTTCCGTGATAAACAGGCAAAAGCTCTCCATTTTCATCTCTAACTTTGCTATCCTTGAAAAACGCTTCTTGCTCTGGGCTTAATTTAAATTTGACACCATCATTGACATTTTGGTCTGGTTGTGCTATATTACCATCAGAGACAGAGCCCTGGTTATCTAATGCGGAATTAGTCTCCCGCATATAGGAACGGTAATCCGCTTCCGCCCGGGGCTCTTTTTTGATGCTCCGAATATCTGCGATGTCATAGGCAATAATTTGGCCGTTCTTACTGACTTCAATATCCACTCTTGGATAATATAAATGTCCATCGATCTCAACTTCAGTTCGACCGCTTATATAATGATCGACATAAGGTTTTTGAGTTACCTTTTTATTGGGAACAATCCTCACATCAATCATGGTATTAAGTATTTTGTCTAAATTACCAGCCATATTCGCCTTATGGCGATAATCGCCATCGTTCATGTGTCTTTGTTTATAGGACAATTCATTTTTAGTTTTACCCGTCACCCTAGCTAGAATATCAGTGTCACCAACTTGATATTGATTACCTTGAAACTTTTCTGCTATAGTTTGCTTTATTTTTTGACGAATTAAAGAATTATCGTCATAATCATTAACGATTTTATTATCGACACGAACATATTGACTACCATCATCACGACTTATTACCTCATCAATCCACACCTCACCGGTGATTGGGTCTTGATAGCGTCCTTGTTGATCGCGTGGGGCTTGATCTAGTAGGTGATTATAGATGACTTCTTGTGTCTGATTGAGATGCTCAGTGAAGTCATTGCCGTATTGCTGGTGTAGCTTCTGAATATTGCTAATATCTTGTTGGCTGTAACTAATGATTTGGTTATTGATAGAGTTATAAGCGCTGTTTAGATTGACATTTTCATCTGATTGTGCTATATTAGAGTTGCTAACCTCTGGTACAGAACCGAGTGGCGTTGTTTCATCAACTAAGCTTGGCGTTCCAGAGGTTTTCTTATTATCCAAGTCTGTGATTTGCCACTTTTCATCAGCTGGGAAAGTTGTCGCCCCATAGATTGTATTAGTGCCTAACTTATTATTTTTAGCTATGTTATATCTATTGATAAAATTGCGCCCGTTATCTTTAAATCTCGAATCATAGTAGTCAAACCCATCTGGAGCTAGATTGTTGCCTTTCTTATTGGCATCAGAATTATAATATTCAGCAACTCTAGCTTGTTTTGCTAGCTCGTTACGACTTAGATCATTAAACTGCTGCTGGCTTTCAGTATTGCGCTCAATCTCCACATACCGTCCATGCTCATCACTTGCTAGCTTAAATTTCATTGCTTCGTCAATCTGTCGATCAGCCATCACTTTAGCTAGGGCATTTTGCACTGGTTGAGTTTGACGGCTATATTGAGTGTCAATGTCTTGTCGGGCTTGAGTTTTGGCTTGACTAACCATTTGATTAAACAACACCGGATTATTTGTCACATGTTGGTTTAACTTAGTAATAGGCGCCTGATTATATGCTTGTCTAGCCCCACCAATCGCCTTTCCAGTTCCACTCATTACACCACCCCCTAGCGCACCAAGCGCCACCGATTGAGCATATTGGCTTAGATTAGTGTTGAGCTTACCATCATCCGACAAGTCGCCCAGGAAGGTTTGTGCGCCTTCCTCCAAGCCCTCCCCTAGGGTGTCTTTGGCTATACCTTTGATTAGCTGTTTTGCTCCTTTTTTAGTAGCTTGTTCAGCCGCTTCCTGACCAGCTTTCTTGAAGACTCCTTTCAATAGCGTGCCCGATCCACCAAAACCCAGTCCACCAATATCAATACCAGCGTCCAGAGCCGTTGCTCCACGCTGTAAAGGATTGAGGCGCTCAACTTCACCTTTATCATTGTTGCGTACGCCACTAATAGACTGACCAATTTTTTCAGGAGCGTTTACCACGCCTGACACCATGCCAGTCGGTAGCTTGCCGATGAAACGACCATAATCACCCAGGTCATTCCACTGGAAGCCTTCTTGTTTGTCTGAGCTATCAACCCACTTTTCATAACCTTGTAAGACATCATTAACTGGTTTGATGGCGCTTTTGAAGTTCTGTTGTTGCTTAGCCCCGAATAGCCCATGCTCACCAAGTGGGTTTAAATAATCAAAGAAGCCTGGTTTTTTTGGTTCAGGTGGTTTTGGGGTATTGAATGCATTCTGATTAAGCGGTTTTTGCTCATTTAGAGTGCTTTGTTGAGGTTTTGCGACTTGAAATGGGTTATCATTCCACTTTGGACGCTCCATCACGCTCATAGGCTGACCGTATTTGTTATAAACAGTCTTAGCCACTGGCTTAGCCATTGGATTAAAACCAAAATCCATACCTTGTGGTATTTGTGGTCGTTGTGGCTGCGGTGCGGGTTGTTGCATAACTGGGCGCTGCTCTTCTTCCTTCTTCTTTTTCCCGAACAGTCCACCGAACCAATCACCAATACCTTTAAAAAAGTCCATCTTTACTACCTTTCTGGCAAACAAAAAACGCCAAAGATTAAATAATATTTATCTTTAGCGCCTGTATCTGGGTAGCTAAGTTGTGACTATTATACTAGATTTTCGGGCTTTTTACTAGCCACGACAAATAGACCTGTGCTATAATTAAGAACGAGTAGCCTGCCAATACTACCGTTTGACGCGGTAGTATTTTTATTTAGCTTTTGTTGGTG